>JAEWQZ010000049.1 GCA_023460255.1 Actinomycetes bacterium | reverse complement strand
GACGAGGCCGCGGCGCTCCTCGCCACCCTGCCTCCCGAGGACGACGAGCCCGTCGTGGTCGTGGACCTCGCCGAGGCGGACGACGTGGACGCCGGACCCCTCGGGAACGAGGGCAGTGCCGTGCCCGACGCACCTGATCGCGCGGCGGACGAGGACGGGACCGAGTGATGCTCGAGGCCTCCGCCGCGCCGCTCTGCGTCGCCTTCGACCTCGCGCTCGTCGACCTGGACGGCGTCGCGTACCGCGGTCCGCAGGTCGTGCCGCACGCCCCCGAGAGCCTGGCGTCCGCACGGCGGGCGGGGATGGGCGTCATGTTCATCACCAACAACGCCTCACGCGAGCCCGGGACGGTTGCGGAGCACCTCTCCGGTCTCGGCATCGCAGCGGGGGCCGAGGACGTGGTGACCGCAGCTCAGGCTGCTGCTGCCCTGCTCGCCGAGCACGTGCCGTCCGGCTCGCCGGTCCTGGTCGTGGGAGGGGCGGGGCTGCGCACGGCAGTCCTCGAGGCCGGCTACGTCCTGGTGGCGTCCGCGGACGACGACCCGGCCGCCGTCGTGCAGGGGTTCGCACCGGACCTGGGTTGGCGTGACCTCGCCGAGGCCGCCTACGCCGTGCAGCGCGGGGCGCGGCACGTCGCCAGCAACCTCGACCTCACGCTGCCGGACGAGCGCGGCCTGGCACCGGGCAACGGGTCGCTGGTGGCCGCCGTCGTGGCCGCGACCGGCGCGCCTCCGGTGAGTGCCGGCAAGCCGGCCCCGGCGATGTTCCACCTCGCCACGCAACGTTCCGGTGCGACGCGCCCCCTCGTGATCGGCGACCGGCTCGACACCGACCTCGCCGGCGCGCGGGCCGCCGGGTTCGCGGGCCTGCACGTCCTCACCGGTGTCTCGACGGCGCGTGACGCGGTGCTCGCGGCGCCCGACGAGCGACCCACCTTCGTCGGTGCGGACCTGCGCAGCCTCCTCGTCGCGCACCCCGCCCCGGAGCCAGGCCCGGACCACTGGTGGACGTGCCGTGGGCGTGCGGCACGCGTCGTCGACGGGACGCTCGAGCTCGACGCCGTCCAGGCCGTCGACGTGGACCTGGTCCGCGCGGCGTGCGCGGCCGCGTGGTCCGCCGCCGACTCGGGGCGCCCGCCGGCGCCGGAGAGCGTGCCCGCGCTGGTGATGCCCGACCCCGGCTCGCCTGTGCGTGACGACTGATCCTCCACCGCGACCGGTAGCGTGGGTGCGCATGCGAGAGGGAGGGCCGATGGATCCGCACGCGCCGGTGACGACGAGTCCTGACGTGCCCTCCGACGGATCCGCGGACCTGCCCGGCGACGCGCTCGACGGTCCCCCCGACGCACGCCGCCGCCCGCCGGAGACCGGCGACCCCGCGGTCGACGCCGCCCTGGCGGAGCTGGCCCGACTCGACGAGCTCGAGCTCGCCCGGCACCCGGCCGTCGTCGACGCCGTGCAGGCGGCCCTGGCCGACCGCCTGGCGGAGGGTGACTGATGGCGTCCGCACGTCTCGACGCCGAGCTGGTCAGGCGCGGGCTCGCCAGGTCGCGGCGGCGAGCCGCCGACCTGGTCGCGGCCGGCCGCGTCGAGGTCGGTGGCGCCGTGGCGACGAAGCCGGCGCAACCCGTCTCGCCGGACATCGACGTCGCCGTCGTCGGCGAGGATCGGCCCGAGTACGTCTCCCGGGCGGCCCACAAGCTCGTCGGCGCCCTGGACGCCCTCGACGAGCTCGCCCCCGCCACGGTCCGGGTGGACGGTGTGCGGGCGCTCGACGCCGGCGCGTCGACCGGCGGGTTCACGCAGGTCCTCCTCGAGCGCGGCGCGGCGCAGGTGCTGGCCGTCGACGTCGGTCACGGCCAGCTCGACCCGGGTCTCGCCGCCGACCCGCGGGTCGTCGTGCGTGAGGGCCTGAACGTCCGCGCCCTCACGCCCGCGGACGTCGGGCGGCCCGTCGACCTGGTCGTCGCCGACCTGTCGTTCATCTCGCTCACGGTTGCGCTGCCGGCCTTGCTCGCCGCCGTCGCGGCCGACGGGAACCTGCTCTGCATGGTCAAGCCACAGTTCGAGGTGGGCCGGGAGCGGCTCGGCAGCTCCGGCGTGGTCACGTCCCCCGCGCTGCGGGCCGAAGCCGTGCTCCAGGTCGCGGACGCGGCACGGCGCCTGGGTGGTGTCGTGCGGGGGGTGGTCCCGAGCCCCCTGCCCGGCCCGTCGGGCAACCGCGAGTACTTCCTGTGGCTGCGTCCCGCCTCCGGCGACGAGGCGGCGGCGGGCGGGCACGGGGACGGGGCCGCGGGGCAGGGGCTCGACCCACGTGAAGCGGTCGCCGCTGCGGTCGCCGCCGCCGTTCACGAGGATCGCGCGGCGCTGGTCGAGCCCACCCGGGTGGACGGGGGGACGGCATGAGCGGGCGCGTGCTCGTCGTCACCCACAGCGGACGTCCGGAGGCCGTGCACGCGGCCGACGAGGTCGCTGCTGCGCTGCGCCGGGTGGGGCTGACCCCGGTCGGCGAGGAGGAGCTGACCGACGTCAGGGACCTGGCGATGGTGCTCGTCCTGGGCGGGGACGGCACGATCCTGCGTGCCGCCGAGCTGACCCGGGGCACCGCCGTGCCGCTCCTCGGGTTCAACCTCGGGCACGTCGGCTTTCTCGCCGAGGCCGAGCGCGAGGACATCGACGAGGTCGTGCGCCGGGTGGCCGACGGGCGCTACGACGTCGAGGAGCGCGCCACGATCGAGGTCCGGGTGCTGCGCCCCGGGGAGGCGCCCGAGCACGGCTGGGCCCTCAACGACGCGACCGTCGAGAAGTCCGACCCCGCCAGGATGGTCGAGGTCGTCGTGGAGGTCGACGGACGGCCGCTGTCGTCCTTCGGGTGCGACGGCGTCGTCATGGCCACCGCCACCGGCTCCACCGCCCACGCGTTCTCGGCCGGCGGCCCGGTGGTCTGGCCGGACGTCGAGGGCATGCTCCTCGTCCCGGTGTCGGCGCACGCGCTGTTCGCGCGGCCCCTCGTGGTCGGCCCGCGCTCGACCTTCGCCGTCGAGGTGATGGCACGGTCCGTCAGCCCCGGCGTCCTCAGCTGCGACGGTCGTCGCACGGCGGCGCTGCCGCAAGGCACGCGCGTCGAGGTGCGGCACAGCGACCTGCCCGTCCGTCTCGCGCACATCAGCCGCGCCCCCTTCACCGACCGGCTCGTCTCGCGCTTCGACCTGCCCGTCAGCGGCTGGCGGGGACGGGTCCCGAACGGGCAGGGGGCGGCCGGGCGTCCCGCGGGTGAGCCGTGATCGAGGAGATCCGCATCGAGAACCTGGGCGTCATCGCGTCCGCCCACGTCGAGCTCGGCCCGGGACTGACGGCGATCACCGGGGAGACCGGTGCCGGCAAGACGATGCTGCTCACGGCGCTCGGCCTGCTCCTCGGCGGCCGCGCGGACCCGGCGACCGTCCGCAGCGGCGCCGACCAGGCGACCGCCGAGGGGACCTTCGTCGTCGCCGACGGCTCGCCGGCCGCGCGCCGCGCGCGGGAGGCCGGGGC
>JAEWQZ010000048.1 GCA_023460255.1 Actinomycetes bacterium | reverse complement strand
TCTCCCGACCGGGAGCAGCGCGGCCGGACCCGTCCGCCGCACGACCCAGCGCAGCAAGGAGGACCGGGTCATGACGATCGCGGTCGAGCTGGGCCTGATCTACGCGATCATGGCCCTCGGGGTGTACCTCACCTTCCGCATCCTCGACTTCGCCGACCTCACCGTGGACGGCAGCTTCACCACCGGGGCGGCCCTGGCCGCCGTCGGCATCGTCAACGGGATGCCGCCCGCGCTGGCGACGCTCGTCGCGTTCGCCGGGGGCCTCGCGGCCGGTGTGGTGACGGGCCTGCTGCACACGAAGGGCCGGATCAACGGCCTGCTCGCCGGCATCCTCACCCAGATCGGGCTCTACTCGGTCAACCTGCGGATCATGGGGAAGTCGAACATCGCCCTGCTCCGCGAGGACACGGCGATGACACCGCTGCGGGAGGCCGACCTGCTCGGCACGTGGGTGAGCGTCGGCATCTTCCTGGCCCTGGCGCTCGTCCTCCTCGGGGCGCTGATCTGGTTCCTGCACACCGACGTCGGGCTGGCGATGCGCGCCACCGGCGACGCCCCGGACATGATCCGGTCCTTCGGCGTGAACACCGACAACCAGAAGATCCTCGGCCTGGCCCTGTCGAACGGGCTGGTGGCCCTGTGCGGGTCGCTCATCGCGCAGTTCCAGGGGTTCGCGGACATCGGGATGGGCATCGGCATGATCGTGGCCGGGCTCGCGTCGGTCATCATCGGCCAGGCGATCCTCGGCCGGTCGTCGGTGTGGATCGCGGCCACCGCCGTCGTGCTCGGCTCCGTGCTGTACAGGGTGGTCATCCAGCTGGCGCTGGAGGTCGGGCTCAACCCGAACGACATGAAGCTCATCTCCGCCGTGCTGGTGGTGCTCGCGCTGGTCCTGCCGCAGTGGAAGGGCTTCGCGCGGATGGGCGGCGTGATGCGTCGTCGCATCGCCTCCATGACGGACACCGCCGTCGTCGAGAAGGAGGGCTGAGCCGTGCTGGCGATCGAGAACGTGAGCATGACGTTCGCCCCCGGGACGGTGAACGCGCGCCTGGCGCTGCGGGACGTGAGCCTGCACCTGTCCCAGGGGCAGTTCGTCACGGTCATCGGCTCCAACGGGGCGGGCAAGTCGACGCTGCTCAACGTGGTGGCGGGCACGCTGCGGGCGGACTCCGGGACGGTCCGGATCGACGGGCGCGACGTCACGCGGCTGCGCGACGACCAGCGCGCCCGGTACATCGGCCGGGTGTTCCAGAACCCCGCCGCCGGCACCGCGCCGCACATGAGCATCGAGGAGAACCTCGCGATGGCGCTCGAGCGGGGCCGACGGCGCGGGCTGCGGCTCGGCGTGACGAAGGCCAAGCGCGAGCGCTTCGCCCGCGAGCTGATCGCGCTCGAGCAGGGCCTGGAGAACCGGCTCGAGGACTGGGTGGGGCTGCTCTCCGGCGGGCAGCGGCAGGCGCTGTCGCTGCTCATGGCGACGTTCAGCGAGCCGAAGATCCTGCTGCTCGACGAGCACACGGCGGCCCTGGACCCGCAGCGCGCGGCGCTCGTCTCCCGCCTGACCACGGAGACCGTCGAGCGCTTCGGGCTGACGACGCTCATGGTCACCCACAACATGGACCAGGCGCTGCGCCTGGGCGACCGGCTGATCATGATGCACGAGGGCCGCATCGTCCTGGACCTGGACGCCGAGCGGAAGTCGCAGATGACCGTCAAGGGCCTGCTCGCCGAGTTCGAGAAGGTCAAGGGCGCCGAGCTGGACGACAGCCTGCTCCAGTAGCGGTCCCGGGCCGCGTCGCCCGGGCGGGAACCGTCGGCGGTCAGCCTGCGTTGACGATGGGCCACCCTGCCCATCGGAGGCCCACATGCCCGACACCACCCCGCTCCCCCCGCTCCCCCCGCTCCCGACGCTCGCTGCGCAGGCGGAGCGTCTCGTCTCCCTCGGCCTGCACGAGGTCGCCGGCCTGACGGCCGACGCGCTGCGGGGCGCCGTCGGGCGCGTGCCGGACGGCGGGCCCGACGGCGTGCCCGACGGCCGCGCGCTGCTCGTCCTGCACCCGGACCGCGTCCCGCCGTCGGCGCTGGCGCCGCTGATGCGGCGGGGCGACCGGCCGGGCTTCGTCGTCGAGGACATGACCGACGTCGACGCGTTCGCTCCGCTGCCCGAGGTAGTGCTGCCCTCGTCGGCGGTGTACGTGGTGCGGGCACCGGACCGTGGCGACGCCATGGCGAGCTGGAGCCCGGACGAGGCCCTGCCCGCGATCACCGCCGACGGCCGGACGCCCCTGACGCTCGCCGAGGGCATCCACTGGGTGCTGCAGAGCCCCGACGTGCTCGACCGGAACCACTGCTTCATGACGATCGGCTCGCGCCTGCGCAAGCCGGACGGCCGGCTCGACGCGCGCACGCCGGCCGTGTGGATCAGCAACGGCACGGGGCGTGACGGGCGGGAGCGGCGGGATGCGCCGAAGGTCGGCTGGTGCTGGGCGGGCAACCGGCACACCTGGTTGGGCTTCGCGTCGGCCGCTGGGCGGGTCGCGCTCTGAGCCACTGACGCCCGCCGTCGGCCGGCCCTACGCCCGGGCCGCCCCGTACCGCCGGAGGGCCTCGGCCCGCTCCTCGGCGTGGTCGACGACCCGCTCCGGGTACCCGTGCGCCAGGCCGTCGGTGACGGTCCACGGCTCGTGCGCCGCGCCGCTCGGGACGTGCGCGAGCTCCGGCACGTACCGGCGCACGTACGCGCCGTCGGGGTCGAAGCGGCGGCCCTGGGCGACCGGGTTGAAGACGCGGAAGTAGGGGGCGGCGTCGGTGCCGGTGCCGGCCACCCACTGCCAGCCGTGGCTGTTGGTGGCTGAACGCTAGGCCGTCGACGTGCGGGGCGCGCTCGGCGGTGCGCAGGCGCGATGAGCGCCTGGACAGAGTCCGGTCACGCGCGCCTGCTACGGTCTGCACGGACTTCTGGTGACCTGCAGGGAGCGCACATCCGTGACGAGGCCGACGCTCCGCGACGCGCTTCGCCTGCTGCTCCTCGTGCTCTCGGTCTATGGGTTCTGGGTCTTTCTGCAGCCCGTGACGATCGCCGGGATCCTCAACGTCGGGAACGTCGTCGGCATGGGCGTCTGCATTCTTCTGGCCGCTGTTGCCGTCTTCTCGCCGAGCATCGCCCGCGCACTCTCCGGCCGGCCGAAGACCCGCCGCGGCAGGGCCGCCACGGCGTCGGTCGCCGCCGTGCTCGCCCTCGGCATCGCGTGGTGCGGTGTGCTCTCCGTGCTCATGGCGGGCGCCGTGAACGCCCGTCCGCAGACGCCCGCCACGGTGATCGTCCTGGGCTGCCGCGTGGAGGGCGACACCCCGAGCGTCGCGCTCATGCATCGGGTCGAGACCGCCGCCGGGTACCTCGTGGCGAATCCGTCCGTGCAGGTGATCGTCTCGGGCGGCCAGGGCGCGGACGAGTGGATCAGCGAAGCCGAGGCGATGCGGCGCGTCCTGGTCGACAGGGGTGTGTCGGAGGACCGCATCCTGGTAGAGGACCGCTCCACCTCGACGCTCGAGAACCTCGAGTTCTCCAAGGAGCTCCTCGCCGAGAACGGGCTGAGCACCTCGGTCGTCGTCGTCAGCGAGGGGTACCACATGTACCGGGCCCTGTCGGTCGCCGAACGCGTCGGTCTCGACGCCCAAGGGCTCGCGGCGCCGAGCGCCCCGTGGATCCTGCCGACGTCGTGGGTCCGCGAGTGGTTCGGCATCTCGCTCGACATCGTCCGGGGGTAGCCACGGTCGGCCTGCGACCGGCCCGGTGCCCGTCCCAGCGCCCCGGAATCCACAACCTGCGGGCCACCGCCGCGAGCCTGGCCGTCGTCGCCCTCCGGCGTTTCTCATCGCTTCGGGGCAGTTCTCGGCCAATTGCATCTCTGCTCAGCCACGCTCAGCTCCCTCATGAGCGAGCGTCAAGCATCAGCCGACACAGGTGTCAAGGATCAGCCGAAGCACCGTCAACCATCAACCGAAGCCGAAACGTCCAGGATCAGCCGAACTACAACAGCAGGAGCGTGGGCCCCGTGGGGATCGAACCCACAACCCGCGGATTAAAAGTCGCTTGTGGTCTGGGACGGGGTGGGTGGTCAGAGGGCCGAAAGCGCCCCTGGCCTGCGGTGATGCCTTCCGACGGTTCTCATCAGTTCGGGCCTCTTCTTGCCCATTTGCGGACTAGATGCGGACCGCGCGTGGGCACGGCTCGACGCCGTGCGCTCATTCGGGTGCGTCATCGCGGAATCCCTGATCGGAAAGGATATCTTCCTCGTCGATCCACATCGAGGTGTCCACGCCGAGAGCTCCGACCTCGGCCGCGTCAAGGGACAGGTTGCAGATCGGGCACAGCAGTCCGACCAGAGCAAGTCCACCCTCGTAACTCCAGCCATCGCCGTCACGCACTGCCTCGTAGTCGGCATTCCACTGGACTCGGGCGTAGGGCAGTTCGCACGCGGGGCAGTCGACGCGGGACTCGACATCCGACGACGGCACGGGGCGATCCGCGAGTTCAGCGATCCACTTCTCGCGCGTCTCTTGGGACAGAGCGCCAGCAAGGCCGCCGTAGTTCTCTCGTGCCACTACAACCTTCACCTGGGCACCGCGCTCGATTCGGTCCAGGCGTGCGCGCGTGACACGGTCGACCTCGGCCTGGAGACCCCCACCCCAGAGGTCGGCGGTGCCCTGCTCGCTGGCCGTGGCGGCGGCGTTGACGTACGAGAGCATGCCGGCGACGACGTCGTCGAGCCGGGCATCGTCGAGCACGGCCATGTGGGCCGCGTCGTTCCGCGCTGCCAGGGCGGCATCCGCCGCTCCACGATGGTCGCGCACCTCTGGGAGAAGTCGGTGGGTGAGTTGGATAGCCCTCCCAGCTTCGATCGTCTTGCCTCGCAGCGAGCGTTCCCGCACCACTACGTCGGGCCTCTCATACTGCACGGCGAGCGCATCGAGGATGACGTCGTGAAGAACGGGGCCGGTAAGAAGGAGGCGTTTGTCGAGGGTGGCCAGCGCTGACTTCGCTATGAGCTCGACGGCCGCGCCAGCGTGATAGGCGGCGTCCATGCGCTCCCAGTGACTCTCAGCACCTAGCAAGCGCTGGGCCGTACGCGCATGATGCCGCGATGCCAGGTAGAGGCGCTGTGCAACATTCTCGTCTCCCTGCTGGCTCGAGGGCCCATCAGTCGTCACGAGCGGCATGCTAGAGGGTCGCCGGAACCGTCAGGATCTCGTGCCAGTCGGCATTCGCTGTGACGGCTCGGCGCCATGTGAGGCGTTTAGGGCCTCTCGGGCGACCTGGCGGACTCGCTCCAGAACCGCCTCCGGCGGCTCACGCAAGTTGAGCGGGGCAGCCACGACCCTCACACCCGCGTTCTTGATCGTGCGCCGAACGTCCGCGCCGCCGCCGGCATAGATGAGCCAGGCGGTAGGGACGCCGAGCGCGGTGCAGTAGGCGAGCATCTGGTAGTGGTCGGCGTTCGCGTACCGGCCCGTGCTGGACGCGAGCTTGTACTTGGCGTCGAACACCACGTCCGGCGCCCCCCGTCCGTCGACGTGCACGACGTCGACGTTCATGAGGACGTCGCCGTGTGGGTCCTCCTGGCCGCGGCCCGTCCTGCCCTCACTCCAGTCGCCCGCACCGGTCAGGTAGACGGACAGCTGCGGTGAGGAGTAGCCAGGGTGCGCGGCGAGGGCCTCGGTAAGGGCGGTGGTGACGAAGTCCTCGAACACCTTCCACATCACAACGACGAAGGCCGACATCGTGACGCCCGTGGCGCTCGCTCCGGTCGAGGCGTGGCGCAGCAGCACCTCCGCCAGGCCCAGGGCGGCGTGGTATCGCTCGTTCAGTCGCGTGGGCTGCCATCGCGGTGTCGGCGTCCCCGGGGCTAGCCGCTTCACTCCTACGAACCGCGCGCCGAGGTGCAGCAGGCGCCTTCGGATCTCGTCGTCCAGGCGTGGCACACCTAACATCAGGTGGATCGCCGCCACGAGGATCTGGTTCTCGGCGATGTCGGGGCTGAAGTCGTCGTACCGCACCTCGATCGGCACGGTGTGGCCTGGCCGGCGGCGGATCTGCTCGTCGAACGCGATGCGCCCCCGCACTGTCAGGAGGGCCTCCTGCTCGGAGGTGTACCCCTGCAGCACGCCCATCCTCAGCGCACGCTCCACCGATGCGGCGAGGGACTGGGCCATCGCCGGCCACAGGTCCCCGTGGGCCTCCCCGACCACGGAGTCCGGGCGGAAGCCGGGGTCCTTGGCGTACCCCAGGAGGAACATCAGGTGTGTGACGTCGAGCTTGTGATTGGGCGTCACGTCCACCTGGAGGTCGTCGAAGCGCACCGCCCCGACTCGGCCGTTGGGCATCAGCCAATGCCGGTCGCCGCCGAGCGTACGGACGTCGACCAGCTTCGACTCGCGGAGCAGGATCGCCTGCTCCGCGGTCAGCTCAAGCTCCCTGCCCTCCGAGTCGAGCTCGTCGAGGGTGACGTGCCGGAAGTCCATCAGACCTCCGGCTCGGCCGGGCCCTCGCCAGCGGTGACCCGCCGCTCGATCCTATCGCGCAACGACGACAGGCCGAACTCCTGATCGACGACGCCCGGCGACTTGGTGCCGTAGAAGTGCTCATGGAGCAGCGGCAGGATGTCGTACCGCCACACCAGGTCGAGCGCGCCTGGTTGGTCGAGGTCGTCCCGCATGAGATACGACGGCCCGATGTGCAGGTCGTGACCACGGTGGCCCATCGCCGCGTTGAGCTCGTCGAGCAACTCGACGCGGTCGTCGCTCAACTGCCGGCGCCGAACGAACTCGGCGAGGACCCCCTTCACGGGCTCTCGTTGGGGATGCATCTCGTAAAACGGGAACCGGCGCCGGATGGCTGCATCGACAAGCGCGATCGAACGGTCCGCGGTGTTCATCGTGCCGATGATCAACAGGTTGTCCGGGATGCTGAAGGGCTTGTCCGGCTGGTACTGGAGCCGGACGGTCTCCTCGCGGTACTCCAGCAGGAAGTACAGCTCGCCGAAGACCTTGGCGAGGTTCGCACGGTTGAGCTCGTCGATGATGAGCACGTAGGGCTTCCCGCGGTTCTCCGCCTTGGCGGCCTCAGCCGCCATCAGCTTGAGCGGCCCGTCCTGCAGGGCGAAGTGCGCTTGGCCGTCCTTCTCCACCGGCCGGAAGCCCTCGAAGAAGTCTTCGTACGCGTACGAGGGGTGGAACTGCACGAGCCGAACCCTGCTCGGGTCCTGCGCGCCAGCCAGCCGCTCCGCGAGCTTCTTGGCGACGAACGTCTTGCCCGTCCCGGGCGGCCCGTAGATGACGACCTGTCGCCGCCGGTTGAGCAGGTCGACCAGCTCTTGCAGCGGCGCGACCGGCATGAACAGCTCGTCGGCCAGGCTCTGGGACACGGCTGGCAGCATCGCCCCTTCGATCTGTTGGGGAGCCGTTCTCGCGCGGTGGGTAGTGGTCTCCGCGTCGTCGTCCGCCAAGTCTGCGAGAAGGTCGAACACCGCCGTCAGGTCGACGACGTGACCCTCCTGTTCCAGGGCGGCGCTGAGCTTGGCTGGGAGTGCCTCGAGCGGTGTCTGCGACTCCGCCCACAGCACCGGGCGCGTCAGGAGCGGCGACTGCACCGCCTGCGGTGGCGCGTCGTCCAGTGTCCCGGTGATGAGCCGCTGCTCCGTCAGGGCCACGACCAGGTCGCTCTCCTGCATCCCCTCGCGGAACGTGTGCAGGGCGGCGGCCATCTCGTCGCGCTGGGACGGCGGCAGGTGCGCGTAGCCGCCGGCGACGAGCGTCGAGACCTCGGCCAAGGTCAACCCGGGCTCGAGGGCCAGCTGGGCTTCGTCGCGGA
>JAEWQZ010000047.1 GCA_023460255.1 Actinomycetes bacterium | reverse complement strand
CCCGTGCACGACGCCGCCGTGCCGCGACGGGGTGCCGACGAGCGCCACGACCAGGAGCGCGACCCCGCCGCCGACGGCTGCGCCCAGAAGCGTGACGAGCAGGGTCGACGCGCTCACCGGGCGCCCCGCAGCGCGGCCATCCCCGGGGAGTACCCGGCGGCGGTCAGCTCGTCGATGCAGGCGATGGGGGCGGCGGGCAGCGCGGAGCCGTCCGGCCCCGGTGCGAACACCTCGCTCGACAGGACGCGTCCGTCGACGCCGTTCACCTCGCGGATGCTCGCCACGTACCGGCGCAGCCGCCCGCCGAGGTGCGCGTCGTTCTGCTTCTGCACGAACACCACGAAGTCGATCGCCCCGGCGATGAGCATCATCGTCGCCTCGACCGGCAGGCGCTCCACCGACTGGATGGCGTACGTCGAGATCCGGTTGAAGACCTCGATCGAGCTGTTCGCGTGGATCGTGGACAGCGAGCCGTCGTTGCCCTGGCTCATCGCGTTGAGCATCGTGACGATCTCGTCGCCGAGCACCTCGCCGACGATGACCCGGCTGGGGTTCATCCGCAGGCTTCGCCGGACGAGCTCGGCCATGGTGATCGCCCCGAGACCCTCGGAGTTCGGCAGGCGCTCCTCGAAGGCCACGACGTTCGGGTGCAGGTCGCGGTACTCCCCGAGCCCGAGCTCGAGCGCCCGCTCGACGGTGATGAGCCGCTCGCGCGGCGGGATCTCGTTCGCCAGAGCGCGCAGCAGGGTCGTCTTCCCCGCGTTCGTCGCCCCGGCGATCATGATGTTCTTCCGCGCGGCCACCGCTGCGGACAGGAAGGCCGCCACCTCAGCGCTCATCGAGCCGAGCCGGACCAGGTCGTCGAGGTGCACGCGGGACAGCCGTGCTCGCCGGACGGACACCGCAGGCCGCGCACAGACGTCCATCACCGCCGAGAGCCGGCTCCCGTCGGGCAGCCGCAGGTCGAGCTGCGGGTTCGCCGAGTCGAACGGACGGCTGGTCAGGCCCGAGTACGCACCGAGGATCTGCACCAGCTCGACGAGCTCGTCGTCCGACTCCGCCACCGGCGGCATCCGGACCTCCTGGCCGTCGGCGTACTGGACGAAGACCTGGTCGCACCCGTTGATGTCGATGTTCTCGACCTCGGGGTCGTCCAGCAGCGGTTGGAGGCGCCCGACGCCGTAGAGCGCCGCGTGGATGCCGGAGGAGATCTCCTCCTCCTCGTGCGGCGTCGGCGGCGTGCGTCCGGCTGCCAGCTCCTCGCGGGCGTACCCGTCGAGCACCCGCCCGATGACGGCACGGGCGAACTGCCGCTCGTCCTCGCCAGACATGGGTGCGAGGCCCGCCGCCGCGTCGTCGCGCCGCTGCCGGGCGAGGATGTCGGCGACCTCCTCGCGCAGGCGCCGGACGACGGACTGGTCCACGGACATGCCAGACCCCTTCAGTACCGGACCGCCGCGGCCGACGCCGCCGCGAGCTGTTGGACGGGTGCCACGAGCGTCCGGGCGGACCGGACGAGCAGGGAACGGCCGATCGACCTGTCGACCCGGCCCCCGAGCACGTCGGCCGCACGGTCGTCGCGGGCGAGGTGCCCCACGACCGTCGCGTCGAGGCCCTCGCGGGCGAGCAGGCGGCCCAGGTCGGCCGGCGCGCCCGAGTCACGCGGCTCGGTCACGACGACGACGCCCAGGCCGGGTCGACGGCCCGGGGGCTGCGCCGCGAGCAGCCAGCGGAGGCGCTCCCGCAGGTGGGCGTACGCCTCGATCCGGGGACGCACGACGAACAGGACGGCGTCGGCCGCCTGGAGGACCGGGAGCACCGGTGTGCCGGGGAGCACCCGCCCGCAGTCCGCCACGACCGTCGCACGGGCGTTGGCGAAGACGGCCGCCATGGTCGGCCAGGCCGCGCCGATGCCGGTCACCTGCTCGGGGTGCCCCACGCCGACCAGGACCGGCAGCCCGCCCTCGAGCAGCTGGAGGTGTTCTCCGAGCGAGTCCGCAGCCAGGCCCCGGCGCGCGTCGGCACCGAGCGACAGAAGTCCGCGCTCGGGGTCGAGGACCGCGCCTCCGGGCCCCCGCGCCTGGAGCGCGACGTCCCCGCCGGCGGGGTCGCAGTCGGCCAGCAGCACGTCCCCGGGCCAGACCGAGGCGAGCACGCGGGCCGTCGTCGTGACACCGGGAGCGCCCTTCGCGG
Source organism: Actinomycetes bacterium (assembly GCA_023460255.1). GTDB lineage: Bacteria > Actinomycetota > Actinomycetes > Actinomycetales > Cellulomonadaceae > Actinotalea. The sequence goes on along the minus strand of JAEWQZ010000047.1, from coordinate 8,033 downwards.
ACGCCACAGCGACCAGCACGTCAGTCCCCCACCGGCGTGCCGCGCTCGACGAGCACGACGGCCAGCTCGCCCGCGGCCGCCACCGCGGCGACGGTGGCGCCGTCCCGCTCGGGGACGATGAAGCTCACGGTGGCCGCGGCCGACCCGATGCCGCCGGACTCGGTCGCGCGGTAGGAGCTGACCCTGGCGTCACCGACGAGGACCTCTCCCTCACCGTCCGCCACCCGGACGAGCTGCACGACGTCGCCGGGCTGGAGACCGCTCGCGGGCATCCGGCCCGCGGCGAGGGACGCGCCGACGGCCACGAGCCCGGGCTGGAGGGGCGCGGAGGTCGAGAGCATCGTCGAGTCGATCAGCTGGCCGGCCGCGATGCTCGTCCGGGCGTAGCGTCCCGCGAGGAGACCGGACTGCGTGGCGGGGATGAGCTGGGTGCCCTCGGCCGCGACCGGGACGGTGGTGAGGTCGTCCTCGGTGATCGCCGACCCGGCGGCGATGTCGTTGGCCGCGACGAGCACCTCGACCCTCTCGTCGGCCCGCAGTGCGAGCAGTCCGGCCGCCGCCGCGCCGCCGACGATGAGCAGCACGGCCAGGGCGGCGAGCATCGGGCGGCGCTCCCGGGGAGGCGGCGGCAGGCGGTCCGCCCGGGCGGCCGCCGTCGTCAGTCCCCGCTGCTCACGGGCCCGCCGCCGGTCGTCAACGGCCTCGCGGACAGGGGTTCCGGCTGTCGTCGTCATGGGTGCGCCTCGCTCCGGGGTCACGGACGAACCGCACTATAGGGGGACTGCCCGGGCCCGCGGGCCCGCTCCGCGCGATGCGAGAAACCTCACCCGGCGGGCCTCGTGGGCCCGCTCGTGGGCTCAGGAACCGGCGCCGCCCACCGGGACGACGCGCGGCCAGCGGTCCTCGTCCGGCGGCTCCCAGGTGCCGGGGTCGGCCGGCACCTGGACGCCGCTGCGGATGTCCTTGACCTCGTGGGTGGTGGCGGCCGCCGTCGTGCCGTCAGCGCCGACCCGCTCGGGGACGGCCGGGAACCACACGAAGGGCACCCCGCGCCGGTCGGCGTAGCGGATCTGCTTGCCGAACTTCGCCGCCGACGGTGCCACCTCGACCGGGATCCCCCGGGCGCGCAGGGCCACGGCGACCCCCTCGCTCTCCCGGCGCGTCTCCTCGCTCGTCACGGCGACGACGACTGCGCTCGGCACGCCACGGGTCGCCCGCACCAGCCCGGCCGACAGCAGCCGCGAGACGAGCCGCGAGACGCCGATCGACAGGCCGACGCCCGGGTACGTCGTCGTCCCGTCGGAGGCCAGCGCGTCGTACCGGCCGCCGGAGCAGATCGAGCCGAGGTCCTCGTGCCCCACGAGCACCGTCTCGTAGACGGAGCCCGTGTAGTAGTCGAGGCCTCGGGCGATCTTCAGGTCCGGCGTGACCACGCCCGGTGCGCGCTCCTCCGCCGCGAGGACCAGCGCCTCGAGCTCGGCGAGGCCCTCGTCGAGGAGGCCGTCGGTCACCGCGTGCCGGCGCGCCAGGTCGCGGACGCCCTCGACGGCCCCGGCGCCGCGCAGGTCGGCCAGGGCGAGCATCGCCTCGGCCTGGCCCGGCGTCGCGCCGGCTTCCGTGGCGAGGAGCTCCGCGACGCCCGCCGGCCCGACCTTGTCGAGCTTGTCGACGGCCCGCAGCACGGCCTCGACGTCGGTCAGCCCGACGCCCCTGGCGAACCCCTCGACGACCTTGCGGTTGTTCACGAGGATCCGAACGGGCGGGACCCCGACGACCGCCAGCGCCGCGAACGCGTCGGCCATGACCAGGGGCAGCTCGACCTCGTAGTGGTAGGGCAGCTCCCCCGCCGCGACGACGTCGACGTCCGCCTGGACGAACTCCCGGAACCGCCCGTCCTGGGGACGCTCGCCGCGCCAGACCTTCTGGATCTGGTACCGCCGGAACGGGAAGGTCAGGCGCCCGGCGTTCTCGAGCACGTAGCGCGCGAACGGCACGGTGAGGTCGAAGTGCAGCCCGAGGCCGCGCTCCGCCTCCCGGTGGCCGCGGCCGGCCGCCTCGTCGGCGTCCTCCTGGAGCCGCCGCAGGACGTAGATCTCCTTGCTGGTCTCGCCCTTGCGCAGAAGCTGGTCGAGCGGCTCCACGGCCCGCGTCTCGATGCCGGCGAAGCCGTGCACCTCGAAGGTGTGGCGCAGCGTGTCGAGCACGTGCTGCTCGACCACGCGTCCGTCGGGGAGCCACTCCGGGAACCCGGAGAGCGGGCTCGGGCGTGCCATGCGGTCCTCCTTCAGTCCGTGCCGACGGGGCGCGGACCCCGGCCGGCACGCAGGTACGGGTTCCCGGCCAGCTCGGCACCCACGGTGGTGGCGGGCCCGTGCCCCGGGCGCAGGTCGGTCGCCGGGTCGAGCGTCGCGAGACGGCCCAGCGTCGCGGCCATCGCGGCCTCGTCGCCGCCGGGCAGGTCGCACCGGCCGATCGTCCCCGCGAACAGGACGTCACCCGTCAGGGCGACGGGCGGGCGTGCCACGCCCCCGACGAGGTAGACCGTCGAGCCCTCGGTGTGCCCCGGGGCGTGCAGCCCGAGCAGACCACCGACGACGGCCCCCGGCACGTCGGTCCCGACCCGGAACGTCTCGACGCGGGCCGGGAGGTCCGGTCCGTCCGCACGTCCCGCCAGCTCGACGAGCTGGCGCCCGAGGGGACCGAGGCTGCCGATCGGGTCGGCCAGCCGGTACGCGTCGTCCTCGTGCACGAGGACGGGCACGGCGAGCTCGTCCGACAGCTCCGCCGCGTCCCAGGTGTGGTCGAGGTGGCCGTGCGTGAGCAGGATCGCCACGGGTGCCCGCCGGCTCGCCGCGAGCTCCTCGCGCACGCCGCGGGCGGCGCCCGCCCCCGGGTCGACGACGACGCAGCCGTCCCCGACCGGGACCAGGTAGCAGTTGGTGCCGAGCAGGGGGGCGACGACTGTCCTGATCAGCACCGGTCAAGCCTACCGGCGGCGCCGAGACCAGACCGTGACCGTCCCCGGCCGGTCACGGTCGGACGGTCCCGGCCGCCTTGCCTAGACTGTGCGAGGCTCGGCGGCGCACCCGCGTGCTGCCGGACCGCGGTTGACCGCGCCCACGACGGCACGACGGGAGTCCGAGGTGACCTCGAAGAAGCAGCAGCGCGAGTACGCGCGGCGGCGCTACGAGAAGTGGCTGGAGCACCAGGAGGAGGTCCGCGCGCGCCAGCGGCGTCGCGCCGTGATCACGGGCTCCGTGCTGGGCGTGCTGCTCCTCGTCGCTGTGGTGTGGTTCGTCATCGACGCGACCTCCGACGCGCCGCCCGCCGCCACGCCGACGACGCCCGTGGAGACGCCGACCGAGGCTCCTGAGCCCACCGACGAGCCGGCACCCGAGGGCCAGAACACCGGCGACGTGCCCGACCCCGCCCTCGCGGAGGGCAGGACCTGGACCGCGACGCTGTCCACGACGGCCGGCGAGCTCGTGCTCGAGCTGGACGGCGCTGCCGCGCCCCAGGCCGTCGCCTCCTTCGTCTCGCTCGCGCAGGACGGCTTCTTCGACACGACGACGTGCCACCGGCTGACCACCCAGGGGATCTTCGTGCTCCAGTGCGGCGACCCCGAGGGCACGGGCGCCGGCGGCCCGGACTACCGGTTCGGACCCATCGAGAACCCACCGGCCGACGACCTGTACCCAGCCGGTACGGTGGCCATGGCCCGCGTCGGCGGGGACGCCTTCAGCATGGGCAGCCAGTTCTTCCTCGTGTACGAGGACTCGATGATCCCGTCCGACCCGGCCGGCGGCTACACCGTGTTCGGGCGGATCGTCGAGGGCATGGACGTGCTGGCAGCCGTGGCCGAGGCGGGCAACGCCGAGGGCGCCGGTGAGACACCTGCGACGCAGGTCACGATCGAGGGAGTGCAGGTCCAGTGAGCGAGACCCCGACCCGAGGCAGCGCCGACGAGGAGCTGCCGACCGACGTCGTCTCCCCTGCGCAGCCCGACGAGGCGGCTGACGCCGCCGAGAGCACCGTGGCGCCGGTCGAGGCCGAGCCGGTCACCGAGGCCGAGGCCACCGAGCCCGAGCCCGAGCCCGTCCCCGAGGCCGAGCCCGTCGCCGAGCCCGAGCCCGTCGCCGAGCCGGTCACCGAGCCGGTTACCGAGCCGGTCACCGAGGCCGAGCCGGTCACCGAGGCCGAGCCGGTCACTGAGGCCGAGCCCGTCGCCGAGCCGGACACCGAGCCGGTCACTGAGCCCGAGGTCGTTCCTGCCGCCGACGCGGCACCGGCGAACCCACGACCGCGTCCGGTCCCCCGCCCGACCTCCCGGCCCGTCCCGCACCCCCCCAAGGGCGCGCGCACGCCGGGTGCCGCGTCGGCCCCGCGTGCCCCATCGGTGCCGCCGCCTCCCGACATGTCCGAGGCGGAGCTGCTCGAGGCGGCCACGTTCGGCCGCGTCGCCGAGGACGGGACCGTCTGGGTGCGCGAGGCCGCCGGCGAGCGGGAGGTCGGCCAGTTCCCGGGCGCCGAGGCACCCGAGGCCCTGGCCTTCTACGTGCGGCGCTTCGCCGACCTGCACGCCAAGGTCGGCCTGTTCGAGACGCGGCTGACCGCCACCGACCTGTCCGTCAAGGAGATCGACCAGACGCTCGAGCACCTGACCACCGAGCTCGAGGCACCGGCCGCCGTCGGGGACCTCGACGCCCTCCGCGCCCGGCTCGTCACGCTGCGCGAGCGCGCCGCGGAGCGTCGAGCCGCCGTCGAGGCCGAGCGCGCCGCCGCCAAGGCGGCCGCTGCCGAGGCCCGCACTGCGTTGGTCGAGGCCGCCGAGAAGATCGCCGCGACGGACCCCGCGAAGATGCAGTGGCGCCCGGCGGGCGAGCAGCTGCGCACGCTCCTCGACCAGTGGAAGGACGCCCAGCGGCACGGCCCGCGCCTGGACCGGGCGACGGAGGAGTCGCTGTGGAAGCGGTTCAGCCACGCGCGGTCGACGTTCGACCGGGAGCGCCGCCGGTGGTTCGCCGAGCTGGAGAAGGCCAACGCGGGCGCGCGGGAGGTCAAGGAGCGCATCGTCGCGGAGGCCGAGTCCCTCGCCACGAGCACGGACTGGGGCGCCACCTCGGCGGCGTACCGCGAGCTCATGGACCGGTGGAAGGCCGCCGGCCGGGCCAACCGCAAGGACGACGACGCGCTCTGGGCCCGCTTCCGGGCCGCGCAGGACACGTTCTTCGCCGCGCGCGACGCCCACCACAAGGCGACCGACGCGGAGTTCGGGGCGAACCTCGAGGCCAAGCTCGCGCTCCTCACCGAGGCCGAGCGCCTCGTCCCGGTGACGGACCTCGCCGCCGCGAAGGCGGAGCTGCGCACGATCCAGGACCGCTGGGAGCGCATCGGCAAGGTTCCCCGCGCCGACATCCAGCGGGTCGAGGGCCGGCTGCGCGCGGTCGAGCAGGCCGTCCGGGACGCCGAGCAGTCCCGCTGGCAGCGGACCAACCCGGAGACGCGGGCGCGCGCCGAGGGCGCCGCTGCGCAGCTCGTGGCGGCGATCGCCGCCCTCGAGACGGACCTGGACACTGCTCGGTCGGCCGGTGACAGCCGCAAGGTGCGCGAGCTCGAGGAGTCCCTCGCCGCTCGTCGGGCCTGGTTGGAGCAGGTGGAGCGCGCGGCCGCGGAGGCGCGCGGCTGACCAGTCCGGCTCCTCGCCTCCCGTCCGGCTCCTCGGCAGGGCGGGCGTCGGCGGAGCGCCCGCGTCGTCAGACCTGCTGACCCGTCAGGTCGACGGCGCGGGACCCGGTGATGCGGTAGACGTCGAACACGCCGTCCACCTTGCGCACGGCGGCGAGCACCGAGTTCAGGTGCGCGGGGTCGGCCATCTCGAAGATGAACCGGGACATGGCCACCCGGTCGCGGGACGTGGAGACCGTCGCGGACAGGATGTTCACGTGATGGTCGGAGAGCACGCGGGTGACGTCGGACAGCAGCCGCGAGCGGTCCAGGGCCTCCACCTGGATCTGCACGAGGAAGAGCGTGTTCGGACCGACGTCCCACTCGACCTCGACGATCCGCTCCGGCTGGGTCCGCAGACCCTCCACGTTGCCGCAGTCCTCGCGGTGCACGCTCACGCCCGCGCCGCGGGTGATGAAGCCGACGATCTCGTCCCCCGGCACCGGGGTGCAGCACTTGGCCAGCTTCACCCAGACGTCCGTCACGCCCTTGACGACGACGCCGGCGTCGGCCGTGCGCACCCGGGGCTGGCGGCCCGGGCGGGCCGTCTCGGCGACGTCCTCCTCGGTCCCCTGCTCGCCACCCATCGACTGCACCAGCCGGTGGACCACCGTGGCCGCCGACGCCTGCCCCTCCCCGATCGCCGCGTACAGCGAGGAGACGTCCGCGAACCGCATCTCGTTCGCGAGGGTGACCATCGCCTCGTGGGTCAGGAGTCGCTGGATCGGCAGGTTCTGCTTGCGCATCGCCTTCGCGATCGCGACCTTGCCGTGCTCGATCGCCTCCTCGCGGCGCTCCTTGGAGAACCACTGACGGATCTTGTTCCGCGCGCGGGGGCTCTTGACGAAGGTCATCCAGTCCCGGCTCGGGCCGGCCGCCTCCGAGCGTGACGTGAGGACCTCGACGACGTCGCCGTTCTCGAGCGGGGAGTCCAGCGGCACGAGACGGCCGTTCACCCGGGCACCCATCGTCCGGTGCCCGACCTCCGTGTGCACCGCGTAGGCGAAGTCGACGGGCGTCGACCCTGCGGGCAGCGCGAGGACATCCCCCTTCGGCGTGAACGCGAACACCTCCTGGCCGCGGATCTCGAACCGCAGCGAGTCCAGGAACTCGGTGGGGTCGGCAGTCTCCTGCTGCCAGTCGATGAGCTGACGCAGCCACGCCATCTCACCGGTGCCCTCGCCCCCGGGACCGTTCTTGGCGTTCTCCTTGTACTTCCAGTGCGCGGCCACCCCGTACTCGGCACGCCGGTGCATGTCGTGGGTGCGGATCTGGATCTCGACGGGCTTGCCGCCCGGCCCGATCACCGTCGTGTGCAGCGACTGGTACATGTTGAACTTGGGCATCGCGATGTAGTCCTTGAACCGGCCCGGGACCGGGTTCCATCGCGCGTGCAGCGCCCCCAGCGCCGCATAGCAGTCGCGCACCGTGTCCACCAGGACGCGGACGCCCACCAGGTCGTAGATGTCGGCGAAGTCGCGGCCACGCACGATCATCTTCTGGTAGATCGAGTAGTAGTGCTTGGGCCTGCCGGTGACCGTCGCCTTGACCTTGGCCGTACGGAGATCGGCGATGACGCGCTCGCGCACCACCGACAGGTACTCGTCACGGGCCGGGGCGCGCTCGGCGACCAGATGCACGATCTCCTCGTACACCTTCGGATAGAGCGTGGCGAAGGCGAGGTCCTCGAGCTCCCACTTGATCGTGTTCATGCCCAGGCGGTGGGCCAGCGGGGCGTAGATCTCCAGGGTCTCGCGTGCCTTGCGCCGGGCGGACTCCTGCGGCACGAACCGCCAGGTCCGCGCGTTGTGCAGGCGGTCCGCGAGCTTGATGACGAGGACCCGGATGTCGCGGGACATCGCGACGACCATCTTGCGCACCGTCTCGGCCTGCGCCGCGTCCCCGTAGGACACCCGGTCCAGCTTGGTCACGCCGTCGACGAGCCCGGCGATCTCCTCGCCGAAGTCCTCGCGCAGCTGGTCCAGCGAGTACTCCGTGTCCTCGACGGTGTCGTGCAGCAGCGCGGCAGCCAGCGTCGACGGCGTCATGCCCAGGTCCGCCAGGATCGTCGCGACGGCCACGGGGTGGGTGATGTACGGGTCGCCGCTGCGCCGCGTCTGACCCCGGTGCGCCTCCTCAGCCGTCGCGTAGGCGCGCTCCAGCACGCCGACATCCGCCCGGGGGTGGTTCGCGCGCACGGCCGCCAGCAGGGGCTCCAGGACCGGCGACCCGGACGACGGCCGGGCACCGAACCGCACGAGCCGCGAGCGCACGCGGTTCGGCGCGGAGGTCGGCGCGGGCGTGGGCTC
>JAEWQZ010000046.1 GCA_023460255.1 Actinomycetes bacterium | reverse complement strand
GCGAGCAACGGCGAGGGCGGCATGCACGTCGACCTCGAGAAGGTGCTGCTGCGTGACCCGACGCTCACCGCCGGCGAGATCCTCATGTCGGAGTCGCAGGAGCGGATGATGGCGGTGGTCCGCCCCGACCGGCTCGACGAGTTCCTCGCGATCACCGGCAAGTGGGACGTGGAGACCGCCGTCATCGGCGTGGTCACGGACACCGGCCGACTGACGATCGACCACTTCGGCCGGCGCATCGTCGACGTCGACCCGCGCACCGTCGCGCACGAGGGCCCCGTGTACGACCGCCCGTACGCCCGCCCGGCCTGGCAGGACGCCCTCCAGGCGGACACGATCTCCGGGCCGGGAGCCGCTGCCCGGTACCCGCGCCCCGAGACGGGCGAGGAGCTCCGCGCCACCCTGCTGCGCCTCGTGGCGTCCCCCGACCTCGCGAGCAAGGCGTGGGTCACCGACCAGTACGACAGGTTCGTCCAGGGCAACACCGCCCTCGCCCAGCCCGACGACGCCGGGGTCGTCCGCGTCGACGAGACCACCGGCCTCGGTGTGGCGCTCGCCACGGACGGCAACGGCCGCTACGCCAAGCTCGACCCGTACGCGGGCGCGCAGCTCGCCCTCGCGGAGGCGTACCGGAACGTGGCCACCGTGGGTGCCCGGCCGCGGGCCGTCACGGACTGCCTGAACTTCGGCTCCCCCGAGGACCCGGACGCGATGTGGCAGCTCGTCCAGTCCATCACGGGGCTCGCCGACGCGTGCCTGGAGCTCGGCGTGCCCGTGACCGGCGGCAATGTCTCGCTGTACAACGGCACCGGCGAGCCGGGTCAGATCGACTCGTCCATCCACCCGACGCCGGTGGCCGGCGTGCTCGGCGTCCTCGACGACGTGGCCCGGGTGGTCCCCTCCGGCTGGCGGGAGCCGGGCCTGGCGATCCACCTCCTCGGCACGACCCGGGGCGAGCTCGACGGCTCGGCGTGGGCCGACGTCGTGCACGGCCACCTGGGCGGGCTGCCGCCGGCCGTGGACCTGGCGGCCGAGCGGTCGCTCGCGGCCGTGCTCGTCGGGGCGGCGCGGGACGGGCTGGTCGCGGCCGCGCACGACCTCGCCGAGGGCGGCCTGGCACAGGCGCTCGTCGAGGCGTGCCTGCGGTACGGCGTCGGGGCGGACGTGGACCTGGCGGCGCTGTGCGAGCGGGACGGTGTGACCCCGTTCGAGGCGCTCTTCGCCGAGTCGACGGCGCGGGCGCTCGTCGCGGTCCGCAAGAGCGAGGAGGTCGCCTTCGCGGACCTGTGCACGGGACGTGGCGTGCCGGCCGTGCGGCTCGGCACGACCGACGAGCCGGACGGCGCGCTCGTCGTGCGCGGCCTGTTCGACGTGCCGCTGACCGAGCTGGCCGCGGCCCACCAGGGGACGCTGGCGCAGCACTTCGGCTGACCGCCGCGGTCGGCTCAACCTTTCGGGTCCGCCGGACGTTAGTGGAGGGGCGGCCGTGCGGGCGCCGGGAGGAGTGACGATGAGCAGGGGCACGTCGGGTCCGGGTGCAGGGAGGGCTGTGCGGCGTCGCGTCGTCGCGCTGCTCGGCGGTGCCGTGGTCGGGGCGGTGGTCGGCGGGATCCTGACCGGCTGCACGCCGTCGGGGGATGCCCAGGCGCCGGAGGAGCCCGGCCGGTCCTCGCAGAGACCGACGGAGCCGACGGACGAGGCCCCGCTCGTCGGACCTCTGGAGGCGCTCCTCAGCACCGTGTTCCAGGGCGACGACGAGCTGTCGGAGGCTGATCTCGCCCGCCTCGAGCGCTCCGAGGAGATCACCGCCGCCTGCATGGCCGAGCAGGGCTTCGACTACGTGCCCACGGACTGGCGGGCACGTGCGGGGGCGGAGGCCGGCGGGGCGGCCGTCGACACCGACGACCCCATCGCCTTCGCCGCGGAGTACGGGTACGGCGTCTTCACCACCGAGGCCCTGGCGGCGCAGCTGGGGGACCCGGGACCCGCCGCGGGCGACCCGAACGCCGAGCAGCTCGCGGCCATGTCGTCGGCCGAGGAGCAGGCCTGGTACCTCGCACTGTGGGGGCCGGGCCAGGGTGAGGAGTACTTCGCGGGGGAGGAGCCCTACGACTGGACGAAGTACGGCTGCGGTGGACGGGCGGCCCACGAGACCGGCACGGACGACGTCGCCGTCTTCGACGACTCGGCATGGCAGGACCTGCGCGACCAGATCGCCGTCCTGGAGGAGACGGTCCTGACGCACCCGGACCTGGCGGACACCCAGGCGGCCTGGATCGCCTGCATGGAGGACGCCGGACATCCCGGCTACACGACCATCAACGACCCGATGGCCGAGCTGATGCGCCGCGCCGAGGCCATCTGGACCGAGGCCGGCCAGGGCGTGCAGCTCGACCTCAGCACCGACGACTACCTGACCGACCCCGCGTACCTCGCGCAGCAGGCGGAGATCGCGGAGCGCTCGGCCGAGATGGTCGAGATGGAGACGGCGCTCGCGGTCGCGGACCACACGTGCCGGGCGGAGACGGGGTACGAGGAGCGCGCGGCGCAGGTGTGGTTCGCCCTCCAGGAGGAGTTCTACGCCGCGCACCGGGCCGACCTCGACGCGTGGTTGGCGGCCTTCGAGGAGTTCCACGCGCCACAGGCCTGAGCCGACGCGCGGACGCCTTTGGCACGTCACGGGCCGTGTCGGTTAGCGTGCGCCTGGGACGGTCCGGGACCGTGTGACGCACACCACACCACGTCGGGACTCCGGTCCTAATCTCGACATCAAGATACTCACGACCATTGACCCTTGGACCGTGACCGCGCGTCGCGCTCCCCGTGCCCGGCGGGCCGCCCCACCCGGCGGCGATCCCGGGTGCGGGTGTCGAAAGCCGGGCCACCCCCGGCGGCCTCGCACCACCATCCCGGGCACCTGACGGCCCGGTCAGAAGGAGCAACTCCCATGGACAGCGCCCTCGAGCCAGTCTTCGCCCAGGTCCTGCGCCGCAACCCCGGCGAGGTGGAGTTCCACCAGGCCGTCCGCGAGGTCTTCGACACCCTCGGCCCCGTCATCAAGAAGAACCCCCGCTACGTGGACGGCGCGGTCCTCGAGCGGATCTGCGAGCCCGAGCGCCAGATCATCTTCCGCGTGCCGTGGGTCGACGACGCCGGCCGGGTGCAGATCAACCGGGGCTTCCGCGTCGAGTACAACTCGGCCCTCGGCCCGTACAAGGGCGGCCTGCGGTTCCACCCGTCGGTGTACCTGGGCATCATCAAGTTCCTCGGCTTCGAGCAGATCTTCAAGAACGCGCTGACCGGCCTGCCCATCGGTGGCGGCAAGGGCGGCTCGGACTTCGACCCGCACGGCAAGTCCGACGGCGAGGTCATGCGCTTCTGCCAGTCCTTCATGACCGAGCTGTACCGGCACCTGGGCGAGTACACCGACGTGCCCGCCGGTGACATCGGCGTCGGCGGCCGGGAGATCGGCTACCTCTTCGGGCAGTACAAGCGGATCACCAACCGCTACGAGTCCGGGGTCCTCACCGGCAAGGGCATCGGCTGGGGCGGCTCGCTCGTGCGCACCGAGGCCACCGGGTACGGCACGGTGATCTTCGCGTCCGAGATGCTCAGGACGCGCGGGCAGTCCCTCGAGGGCAAGCGCGTGGCGGTCTCCGGCGGCGGCAACGTGGCGATCTACGCCGTCGAGAAGGCGCAGGCCCTCGGCGCGACAGTGGTGACGTTCTCCGACTCCTCGGGCTACGTGCTCGACGAGGACGGCGTGGACCTGGCGCTGATGAAGGAGATCAAGGAGGTCCGGCGCGGCCGGGTCGCCGACTACGTCGCCGAGCGCGGCTCCGCGAAACTCGTCACCGAGGGCACGGTCTGGGACGTCCCCGTCGACGTCGCCCTGCCGTGCGCCACGCAGAACGAGCTCGCCGGCTCCGACGCCCGCACCCTCCTCGCGAACGGCGTGCTCGCCGTCGCCGAGGGCGCGAACATGCCGACGACGCCCGACGCCGTCGCGCTGTTCCAGGAGGCCGGCGTCCTCTTCGGCCCGGGCAAGGCCGCGAACGCGGGCGGCGTCGCCACCTCCGCCCTCGAGATGCAGCAGAACGCCGGCCGGGACTCGTGGAGCTTCGACCACACCGAGGCGCGGCTCACGGAGATCATGACCAACATCCACGCGGACTGCGCCGCCACCGCCGAGGAGTACGGCGCGGCGGGCAACTACGTGCTGGGCGCCAACATCGCCGGCTTCCAGAAGGTGGCCGACGCGATCCTCGCCTTCGGCATCGTCTGAGCCCTTCCCCTTCTGCAGGAGTCGCGGGGGAGCGGGCGGGGGGGGGGAGGGTAGCCCCGG
>JAEWQZ010000045.1 GCA_023460255.1 Actinomycetes bacterium | reverse complement strand
CCTCTCTGGCACGACCTCGAGCAGGGCGCCTCAGGACGTGGACACGACGATGAGCGAGCCGCCGCTTCACGTCGCAGGCTTGGGCCAGCGCGCTGGGCGGCGTGAAGTTTGGGAGACGCGCCCTAGGTGCCCCGGACGCACCGGCGGTACCGCCGCGAGGCGGAGTCACGGCTCCGACTCCGGACGCGACGAGGCCCGGCCCCCCGAGAGGGACCGGGCCTCGGCGTCGTGCGGACCGGGTCAGGCCTGCGGGACCACCCGGACGTCGATCTGCGCGGCGACGTCCTCGTGCAGGCGGACCTGCACCTGGTGGTCGCCGAGCGCCTTGATCGGCTGCGGGATCTCGATCTTGCGACGGTCGAGCGTCGGCCCACCGGCCGCGGCGACGGCCGCGGCGATGTCGGACGTCGTCACCGCACCGAAGAGGCGACCGGACGCACCGGCCTTCGCCGGCACGACGACCGGCTGGGCCTGGAGACGGTCCCGGATCTCGCGTGCGCCGTCGAGCGAGGAGATCTCGCGGGCCTTGCGGGCCCGGCGGATCGCCTCGATCTGCTTGGCCGCACCCTTGGTCCACGCCGTGGCGAGGCCGCGGGGCAGGAGGTAGTTGCGGGCGTACCCGTCCTTGACCTCGACGACGTCGCCCGGCGCGCCGAGGCCGGTGACCTCGTGCGTGAGGATGACCTTCGTTGCCATGTCGGTCCCCTTCTCAGCGAGCGGAGCTCGAGTAGGGGAGGAGGGCCATCTCGCGGGCGTTCTTCACGGCCCGCGCGATCGCGCGCTGCTCCTGCACGGAGACACCGGTCACCCGACGCGCGCGGATCTTGCCGCGGTCGGAGATGAACTTGCGCAGCAGCGCGGTGTCCTTGTAGTCGACCGCCTCGATCTTGGCGACCTTCAGCGGGTTCTGCTTCTTCTTGGGCTTGCGGACGACGGGCTTGGCCATCGTGGGGTGCTCCTCGGGTACACGCGGGGCGTCGGCCCCGGCTCAGTCAGGGATCAGAAGGGGGGCTCGTCGGAGCCGCCGCCGGGTGCGGGCGTCGCCCACGGGTCGTTGTCGAAGCCGCCGCCGGAGGCCGCGCCGCCACCGCCGCCGCCACCGCTGAAGCCGCCGCCACCCGAGCGCTGCGCCCGGGTGACCTTGGCCGACGCGTAGCGCAGCGAGGGGCCGACCTCGTCGACCTGGAGCTCGACGACCGTGCGCTTCTCGCCCTCACGGGTCTCGTAGGAGCGCTGCACGAGCCGCCCCTGCACGATGACGCGCGTGCCCTTGGTCAGCGACTCGGCGACGTTCTCCGCGGCCTCGCGCCAGATCGAGCAGCGCATGAACAGCGTGTCGCCGTCCTTCCACTCGTTGCTCTGGCGGTCGAAGGTGCGCGGCGTCGACGCGACGGTGAAGTTCGCGACGGCGGCGCCGGACGGCGTGAAGCGCAGCTCCGGGTCCCCGGTCAGGTTCCCGACCACTGTGATGACGGTGTCACCAGCCATGCCTGCTCCTCGGGTGGTAGCGGGGCGTCCGTCAGCGGGCGTCCGGGCGGAGGATCTTGGTCCGCAGCACTGCCTCGTTGAGGCGCAGCTGGCGGTCGAGCTCCTTGGCGGTGTCCGGGGTGGCGGTGAAGTCGACCACCGCGTAGATGCCCTCGGACTTCTTCTTGATGTCGAACGCCAGGCGCCGGCGTCCCCAGATGTCCACCTTGTCGACGGAGCCACCGGCGGTCGTGACGACCGACAGGTACTTGTCGAGGGACGGGGCGACGGTGCGCTCCTCGATCTCAGGGTCGAGGATCACCATCATCTCGTACTGACGCATGCGGGTACCCACCTCCTCTGGTCTGGGCGGTCACGGTCTCTCCGTGACAGGAGGGTCGTGCGTCGTCGCTGCCGACGCGCGGTGATCGGCACCGAGCCGGGCAGCGACCGACCATGCTACAGCCTCCCGGGGTCAGCCCCCGCCGTCGTCCTCGCCGCCGCCACCACCGTCGCCGCCGCCACCACCGTCGCCGCCGCCGCCGCCGTCGCCGCCCGGGGGACCGGTGGACACGACGATCGTCACGGTGCTGCCGGGTGGGGCGCTGCCGCCGCGCGGCGCCTGGTCGACGACCTGTCCGGCCGGGGCCGCGTCCTCCCGCTCCTCGACGGCGACCTCGAAGCCGGCTCCCTCGAGCGTCGCCCGCGCGTCGCCCGCGCCCTGCCCGACGACGTCGGGCACCTCCGCGTCGCCCGGCCCCGTCGAGACCACGATCCGCACGGTGCTCCCGAGCTCCGCCTCGCCGCCGCCCGGGTCCTGCCCGATGACGAAGCCCTCGGCCACGTCGGACGACGCCTGCTGGAGCACCGCCACGACGAACCCGGCGCCCTCGAGGACCGTGCGGGCCTCCGCCTCGGACAGTCCCGCGACGGCCGGCACGGGCACCAGCGGCGGCGTGTTCGGCTCGCCGACGTCGGCCGGCGGCGGGAACTCGATGACCTCGCGGCCGTCGTGCGCCGGCACCATGAACAGGTTCCACAGGTCCAGCGGCACCGTGCCGCCGGTGATCTCGTTGTACCCGCCGAAGGGCGTGATCTCCTCCTGGGTCGCGCGGCCCTCGGCGTCCTGCCCCACCTGGTAGAGGGCGACGGCCGTGGTCATGTGCCCGGTGAAGCCCACGAACCAGGCCGACCGGTTGTCGTTCGAGGTGCCGGTCTTGCCGGCGACGGGGTGCCCGACCTCGCGCGCCTTGCGCGCCGTGCCCCCCTGGCCCTCGACCGGCTGCGTCAGCGCGAACACGGTGTCGGCCATGATGTCGGCCTCGAAGACGCGGTCGCCCGAGGTGTCTCCGACCGTGTAGGCGACGTCGCCGTTGTCGACGTACTCGACGGTGCGCACGATGAACGGGTCGTGGTGGATGCCCTGGGCCGCGAACGTGTTGTACGCCTCGGCCATGTCCAGCGGGTGCGGCGAGGCCGTGCCGAGGACGTTGGACGGCACCTCCTGGTTGGCGAACACGTCGCAGTCCTCGGCCTGCCGGGCCCAGCTCGCGCACACCCCGGCGCGCTGCGCGACGTCGAGGGTCGCGTCCGGGCCGACCTCCACGTTCATCTGGGCGTAGACCGCGTTCACCGACCGTGCGGTCGCCTCGGGGATGGTCAGCTCGCCGAAGCTCTGGTTGCCGTAGTTGCGCACGGGCCCGGACGCGCCGCCCTCGCCGAAGCCGGGCACCTGGATGCCGGACTGCCCGCTGAACCGTGACTTCAGCGACCCGCCGGCCTCGAGGTAGGCGACGAGCGTGAACGGCTTGAACGTCGAACCCGCCTGGGCGGCGTCCTGCGTGACGGCGTTGCGTGCCTGCGTGATGTAGTCCGGCCCCCCGTACGCCGACAGGATCGCGCCGTCGGCCGGCGAGACGGTGACCATCGCCGCCCGCAGGTTCGGGGAGTGGTCCGTCGGCATCGCCGCGACCGCACGCCCGGCCAGCGTCTGGAGGACGGGGTCGATGGTCGTGGTGATCCGGAAGCCGCGGGTGTCGAGCTCCTCCTCGGTGATGCCGGCCTTGGCGACCACCTCGCGGCGCACCATGTCGAGCAGGTAGCCCTGCGGGCCCGCGTAGGTGTTCGACGGCGTCGGGCCGAGCCAGGCGGGGAACTCCTGCTCGTCCCGCTCCGCCTGGGTGAGCGCCCCGGTGATGACCATGCCGTCCAGCACGTAGTTCCAGCGCCGCTCGGCCTGCTCGACGGACACGTTGGGGTCGAAGTTGTTCGGCGACGGGATGAGCCCGGCGAGCATCGCCCCCTGGGAGACCGTGAGCTGGTCGACGCTCACGCCGAAGTACTCGCGTGCGGCTGCCTCGATGCCGTAGGCGTCCCGGCCGAAGAAGATCGTGTTCAGGTAGTTGGCGAGGATCGCGTCCTTGTCCTGCGCCCGGGCGAGCTTGACGGCCAGGAACGCCTCCCGGACCTTCCCGGGGATGTCCGTCGTCGTCTCGCCGATGTAGTACCGCTCGGCGTACTGCTGGGTGATGGACGAGCCGCCCTGCTGGTCCTTGCCGGTGACGTTGAGGTACAGCGCTCGCAGGATGCCCGCCGGGTTGATGCCCGGGTTCTCGTAGAAGGTGCGGTCCTCCGCCGCGACCACCGCCGCCTTCACGTGCTCGGGGATGGACTCGCTGGGCACGATGAACCGGTTCTGCTCGGCGAACTCGCCCATCACCGTCGTGCCGTCGGCGTAGTAGACGGTCGTCGTCTGGAACCCGGCGAACGCCGACGCCGGCGGGATGTCGGTGCTCGTGTACATGTAGACGAACCAGCCGACGACCAGCGCCATCACCGTGAGGAACGCGCCGCCCACCAGCCGCCACGAGGGGATCCAGCGCCGGACGCCGGTCTTCTCCGCCCGGGGGTAGTCCACGAGGCGGCGCCGGCCCGACGCCGTCCGGTTCCGCGTGGCGCCCGACGCCGCCGAGCCGCGGGAGCCACCCGCGCCGCCCCGGCCCTGGGC
>JAEWQZ010000044.1 GCA_023460255.1 Actinomycetes bacterium | reverse complement strand
CTCCACAACCCCCGAGGGCCGAGGCGTGGGAGTGGGGGCGGGGGGAGTCGGCGGTGGGGGCGGGGGGAGTCGGCGGTGGGGGCGTCAGTCGTCGAGGGGCGGGACGTCGCCGGCGGGGCCGGCGGTGAGCGCCGGCAGCACCAGGCGCAGGACGCGCTCGGCCGCCGCGGGGGCCCGCTCGAGCGGGAGTCCGACGAGCGCGCCCTCGACCATGCCGAGGACGAGGAGGAGGTCGTCCGCCGTCACGTCCGGCGCGACGACCCCGGCGTCCTGCGACCGGGCCAGCGCGACGGCGCACGACGCGCGGGTGCGCGCCTCGAGGTCGCGCGTCCGGGCCTGCGCGTCGGCGGCCCGGCTGATGATGACCGCCACGCCACGGGTCCGGGCCTGGACGCCGATCATGCGGGCCAGGAGCCGGAGCGCGATGTCCGGCTCGGTCGCGTGCTCGGCGAGGAACGCCTCGTGCTCGCCGAGGTACCGCTCGTAGACCGCTGCGGCGAGGGACTGCCGATCGGCGAAGTGCCGGTAGAGCGTGCCGCGGCCGACGCCCGCGCGGCGCACGACGGCGTCGAGCGGCACGTCGGGACCGGCCGTGGCGAACTCGACCTCCGCGGCGTCGACGAGCGCCGCGCGGTTGCGCTGCGCGTCCCTGCGCAGGCGCGGTGCGTCCGGGGCCTCCGGTTCCTCCACAGGGGGGAGAGTACGCGCTCACCCCCGGACCTCGGTCCCTTTCCCGGGTGTTGCCGTGTCTTTACAGTCGAGACCACCGGACGACAGTGTCCGGTTAGGCGCCCGGCCGGGCGCCGGCGACGGGCCGGACCCGCCCACGACGCGGGGCCCGGCGGGGAGACGGAGACGGTGATGGACACGACCTTCGACCTGGTGGTGGTCGGCTCGGGGACCGGCATGCTCGCGGCGCTCGCGGCCGCGGACGAGGGCCTCTCGGTCCTCGTGGTGGAGAAGTCCGAGCACGTCGGCGGCTCGACGGCGCTGTCCGGTGGCGGGTTCTGGATCCCCGGCAACTCGGTGCTGCGCGAGGCGGGCGCCCGCGACAGCGAGGAGCGCATCCGCAGCTACCTGCGCGCCGTCGTGGCGGGCGAGACCGACGAGGAGCGCTGGGGCTCGCACGTGACGTACGGGCCGGCGGCGGTCGACCTCATGCGCCGCCGCACCCCGCTCTCCTTCACCTTCATGCGCGAGTACGCGGACTACTTCCCCGAGCTGCCCGGCGGGTCGGCGGGGGGCCGGGCCGTCGAGCCCGCCCCGTTCGACGCCCGCTCGCTCGGTGCGGACCGTGCGCTGATCAACCCCCCGGCGCTCAAGGCCCCGTTCCCCATGCCGATCACCAGCAGCGGCTACAAGTGGCTCAACCTCACCGCCCGCGACCCGCGCGGCATGGTCCAGGGCGCCCGCGGGCTCGGCCTCGGCGTCGGCGGCATGGCGATCGGCCGCGAGTACGTCTCGCTCGGGCAGGCGCTGGTCGCCGGCCTGCTCGCCGGCCTGCGGCGCGCCGGCGTCCCGGTGTGGACGTCCACGCCGCTGAAGGACCTCGTGGTCGAGGGCGGTCGCGTGGTCGGGGTGGTCGTCGAGCGCGACGGCACCGACGTCACGGTGCGTGCCGAGCGCGGCGTGGTCCTCTCGGCGGGCGGGTTCGAGCGCAACGCCGAGATGAAGCACAGGTACCAGTCGGAGCACCTCGACACGGCCTGGACGTTCGGCGCGGAGGGCAACACCGGCGAGGTCATCCGGATCGCGGAGGCGCACGGCGCCGACCTCGCGTTCATGGACGAGTCGTGGTGGTTCCCGGCGCTGCCCGTGCCCGGCCCGATGCCGGGTTCCCTGCTCGCGGAGCGCTCCCTGCCCGGCTCGATCATGGTCAACGGTGCCGGCCGCCGGTTCATGAACGAGGCGGTCAACTACATGACGGCCGGCCAGACGATCCTGGGCCTGCACACGCCGGAGGACCCGCACATCCCCGCCTGGCTCGTCTTCGACCAGCGGTTCCGCAACAGGTACCTCTTCGGCGGCGGCCTGATGCCGCGCCAGCCTCTCCCGCAGGCCTGGTACGACGCCGGGGTCGCCGTGCGGGCGGACAGCGTCGCGGCGCTCGCCCGCGCCACGGGGCTGGCCGAGCTGCCGGCGACGGTCGACAGGTTCAACCTGCTGGCCACGCAGGGGCACGACGACGACTTCCGACGCGGCGAGTCCGCCTACGACAGGTACTACGGCGACCCGCACGTCACGCCGAACCCGTGCCTCGGTGTCATCGACAAGGGCCCGTTCTACGCGGTGAAGGTCGTCCCCGGCGACCTCGGGACCTGCGGTGGTGTGCGCGCGGACGGGTTCGCGCGGGCGCTGCGGGCGGACGGGTCGGTCATCGAGGGCCTGTACGCGACGGGCAACGTGGCCGGGAACGCGTTCGGCCGGGTGTACCCGGGACCGGGCGCGACCGTCGGTCAGGGCATCTCGTACGGCTACGTGGCGGCGAGGCACGCGGCCGGCACGCTGGCCTGACGCCGGCACGCCGGCCTGACGCCGGCACGCCGGCCTGACGCCGGGCCGGCACCGGGCGGCTAGCGGGGACCACCGATCCGGAGCACCTGCCCGAGCCGCTCGCGCCGTCGCCCCTCGGCCCGGACCACCAGGAGGACCGTCACCGCCACGACGGCGACCGGCGCGGCCACCCACCACGGCGGCACGAGGCTCGGCTCACCCGCCTGGCCGGTCACGAGGCGCAGGTCCATCGCGCCGGCCACGACGCGGGCGGTCGCGACGCCGACGAGCACGCCGCCCGTCGAGGCGAGCAGGCTCAGCGGCGCCAGCTCGCCGAGCGCGATCCGACCGGCCTGCCGGGCACTGACGCCGACGGCGCTCAGGGTGGCCAGCGTGTGCCTGCGGTCCGGTGCGCCGCCGGCGGCGGCGAGGACGACGACCGCCACCGCCAGGAGGGCGAGC
>JAEWQZ010000043.1 GCA_023460255.1 Actinomycetes bacterium | reverse complement strand
TTCTGTTGTTGGGTGGGGGGGGGGCCGCTAGGGGGCCCCCCCACACCTGCATCCGTGCAGCAGGTCGCGACCACCCGGGAGGAGGAGCCATGGGACTGATGCGGCGCGTGCGCAGGGCGATGGCCGAGGACGGCTTCGGCCTGCCTGAGGTGATGGTCGCGATGTTCATCTTCGCGTTGGTCTCGCTCGGCCTCCTGCACACGATCATGTCGGTGCTGACGACGACGCGCGACGCTCGCTCCCGGCAGGTCGCCCTCAACCTGGCCTCCCAGACGATCGACGACGCGCGGAGCAGGCCCGACCTGTTCAACCTCCTCGACTCGACGTGGACGACCGACGTCAACGGCGACACGTACACCGTCTCGCTGGAGACGGAGTGGGTGTCCGACCCGACCGTCGACCTCGCCTGCGGCGCCGGCGGCGGCGTGCTGCGCTACAAGCGGGTCAACGTCTCGGTGACCTGGCCGAACATGCGGCCTGTCACGCAGCCCGTGCGCGCGGACACCGTCATCAACCCCGACGAGCGGCTCAACGACCCCAGCAAGGGCACCATCCTCGTCTCCGTCATCCGCGGGGACGGCTCGGGGAGTGCAGGCGTGACCGTGTCCGCCCAGCCGCTGTCCGGCGGCGCGACGCCGCCGTCCGTCATCACCGACTCCGAGGGCTGCGCGTACATGCTCCAGGTCGCCCCGGGCGACTACCGGGTCCGTGTGAGCCGCGGTGGCTTCGTCGGCGTGGACCAGCAGACCTCCGCGAGCACCGACGTCACGGTGACGCAGGGGACGTCGGCGTCGGCGTCCTTCCAGTACGACCTGGCCGCCACCTACACCGCGCACCTCGCGTCCAACGCCGGCGCGACGGTCCCGGAGGTCTCCTCCGACATGCCGGTGACGTTCGTCAGCACGTACGGCTGGTCCACCCTGACCGGCACGGGCCGTGACCGGACACACGCCCTGCACCCGTTCGCTTCCGGTTACACGGCCTTCGGCGGCTCCTGCGAGGCGGCCGACCCGGTGGCCTGGCCCGACCGCATCGACGGTGCGGACACCTACGTCGGCGAGCGCGCGCCGTCCCTCGGCCTGCTGGCCGGGACCTCGGGCGTGCTGGACGTGCCCATGGCGCTCGTGCAGGTGACCCCCGGCGGCACGAGCACCTCGAGCTACCTGCGCATCGAGGCCGTGGCCGATCCCGCGGGTGTGCACCCTGGCTGCTCGTCGACAGTCAACTACTACCTCGGCAACGGCTCGGGCACCCGCACCATCGCCCTCCCGTACGGCTCGTGGCGGATCTACCGCGGCACCAGCTCGCTCTCCGGGCGCACCACCCTCGTCACGACCGTCGTCCCGCTGACCCTCGGCACCTTCGACGGCAACACGCTGACGCTCGACCCGCGGGAGGTGCTCGCACCATGAGGCGGCTGCTCCCCGAGCGAGACGACGACGGCTTCACCCTGCCCGAGCTGATGGTGACGATCTTCCTCATCGGCATCATCGGGTCGGTCCTGGCCGGCTTCGTGTCGATGTTCTCCACCACGTTCACCGAGGAGCGCGCGCGGCTGGACAGCACGAACGTCGCCGCCATCGGGATGAACGAGATCACGCGTGTGGTGCGCGCCGGCATCCCCATCAAGAACGACTACGCCGCCAGCGGGACCGGCTACGACCCGGCGTTCGTGTACGCAGGCGCCGAGCGGCTGACCCTGAACGCGGGCCTGGACACCACGTCGGCCCTGCTGCGCCCGGTCCGGGTGACGTTCGCCCTGGACGCCGGCCGCGTGCTCACCGAGACCCGTATCACGCCGCGGGCCGGCGGGCCGACGGAGGCGCAGTGGGTGTTCACCGGCGGCGGCACGTCGACGTCGTCCCGGCCCATCGCCCGGACCATCCTGTCGTCCACGGGCAGCGAGCCGTCGCTGTTCCGGTACTTCGCGAAGGACGGGGAGTCGTTCGTCGAGCTCGTGCCCCCGGTGGGCGGCTCGCTGTCGGCCGCCGACCTCGTGCGGATCGTCCGCGTCGAGGTGTACCTCAAGGTCCAGGCCGACACCACCTCGCGGGCCGAGCCCGTCGTCCTCGTCAACCAGGTCGGCATCCCCAACGTCGGTCTCTGATCACGGAGCGGAACATGAGAAGGCTGCTGCGCACCAGGCTCGCCCACCGCGGCGACGAGGGCATCGCGCTCGTCACCGTGATCGGGGCAACTGCCGTCCTCAGCCTGCTCGCCGTGGCGGGTGTGGCCTACGCCGTCGGCTCCACGCACAAGGCGCGCAACGACCAGGACTGGAGCGGCGCGCTGTCGGCCGCCTACGCCGGCGTCGAGGAGTACCAGAGCCGGCTGGCGAACGACCCCAGCTACCTGACCTTCGGCAACCCCGCCGCGCCGTTCAGCAACGCGTCCGGCGCGACGGTCGTGCTGCCCGAGAGCATGGGCAGCCCCGCGAACCCGGCCTTCTCGCTGACCAGCTGGGCCACGGTCCCGGGCAGCGACGGCACCGCCCAGTTCCGCTACGAGGTGGACAACTCCGACTACTACAGCAACGGCACCCTGCGCATCCGGGCGACCGGCAAGGTCGGTGACGAGGTCCGCTCGCTGGTCGCGGACCTGCGCCAGAAGGGCTTCATCGACTTCCTGTACTTCACCGAGTACGAGACCCAGGACCCCGACATCTCCCGGCAGACGGACGACACCACGGCGATGTGCTCCGTGTACTACTACCTGGGCCGGAACTCGAAGTGCACGGTCATCCAGTTCGGTTCGTTCGACGTGATCGACGGACCCCTGCACAGCAACGACACCCTCCAGCTCTGCGGCAACCCGCGGTTCATGGGCATGACGACGTCGTCCTGGCAGCCGACCAGCGGCCTGCGCTACCTGCGGCCGGGCAACTGCGCGGCCTCCCCGGTGTTCGCGATCAACGGGAGCCAGCCCGGGTACCAGGCGCTGCTGCCGATGCCCCCGACCAACAGCGAGCTGCGCCGCGAGACGCGCACGGACCTGCCCACCGAGGTGCCGAACCCCGGGTGCCTGTACACCGGGCCGACGACGATCACGTTCCAGGCGGACGGCAAGATGCGCGTCCGCTCGCCATGGACCAAGGTCACGAGCCCGAACGGTGTGCACCGCGCGATGTGCGGCGTGCCCGGCACGTCCAGCGGACAGCTGGGGCACTCCAACGGCGCGCTCGTCGACGTCCCGCTCAACACGGTGCTCTACGTGCAGAACGTGCCGTCGGTGAACAGCGACCCCAACTACTGGTCGACGTACGCGGCGGGCCGCCCGACCTGCCCGACGAACGGCAACCCCGTCGGCTACCCCGCGACGAACGAGACCATCCGGTACACGGACGCCTACGGGTGCCGCAACGGCGACGCCTTCGTGCAGGGCACGCTCGACGGCCACGTGACGATCGCGACGGAGAACTACCTCTACGTCGTCGACGACATCGCCTACGAGAACAGCAACGAGGACATCCTCGGGCTCATCGGCCAGAACGCCGTCTGGGTGTGGAACCCGTTCCGCAACGTCACCTCGTCCGGTTATGGGTGCCCCACCTCCGCGTCCTGCACGTTCAGCGGCGTCCCGATCCACCCCACCGACGGTGGCAGCGTGCACACGCGTCGGATCGACGCGGCGATCCTGTCCGTCGCGCACACGTTCATGGTCCAGAACTACGACGTGAAGGACAGCAGCGGCTCGTCGCAGCGCGGCACGCTGACGGTCAACGGCGCCATCGCGCAGAAGTTCCGTGGCACCGTCGCGACGGCGAGCGGTGGCGGTAGCACCGTCGTCAGCGGCTACGCCAAGGACTACAACTACGACGTCCGCTTCCGCACCACGGCACCGCCGAAGTTCCTCTCGCCGTCCGTGGTCACCTACGGCGTGACGACGTGGATCGAGGTCACCCCCGCGTTCAACCCCGACGGCACGCCACGGTGACGGCCGGGCCCGCCGGCGCGGGCTCGCCCGGTAGCCTCGCGTCGTGACGGACATCGAGGCGGCGGTCGACGCCGCGATGCTGCCCTGGCTCGTCGTCGCGTGCGTCGTGGTGGGTCTCGTCGTCGGGTCGTTCCTCAACGTCGTCGTGTGGCGCGTGCCGCGCGGGGAGTCCGTGGTCCGGCCGCGCAGCGCCTGCCCGGCCTGCGGTCACCCGATCCGCCCGCGCGACAACGTGCCCGTCCTGTCCTGGGTGCTCCTGCGGGCGCGCTGCCG
>JAEWQZ010000042.1 GCA_023460255.1 Actinomycetes bacterium | reverse complement strand
CGCCACGCCCGACCTCGGCTCCTGGATCGAGATGTCCTCCCTCTCGGCAGCCGACAAGGACCCGACGACCCGTCACCTCGCCGTGGCGCTGTACGCCGTGGAGGAGCACCCCCACCTGCGCAACCGTCCGCTCGTCGGGACGCCGGAGGGCTACGTGCGCCCGCCGCTCGCGCTGCGCCTGAGCTACCTCGTCACGTACGTCGGCGAGCACGACGAGGCGCAGGCCCGGCTCGACCGGGTGGTCGCCGTGTTCCACACCACCCCGATCATCGGGCCTGCGCAGATGCCGCCGGCGCTCGCCGCCGAGGTCTCCTCACTGACCGTGCGGCTGGTCACCACGACGGCCGACGAGCGCAACCAGGTCTGGGGTGCCCTCGGCAGGTCCGCCCGCCTCGCGCTCTTCTACGCCGTCGACGTCGCGCCGGTCGACCTCCTCACGCACGACGGCAGGGGCACGGTGACGGCGCACCGCATCAGCTACGTGGGTGCACCGTGAGCGAGCCCACCTACGGCACGACGACGGTGCGCCTCGTGCACCGGGTCCGCCTGCGGCACGCGGCCACCGGCGAGCCGATCGCCGCCACGGCGCGCCTCCACCCGCTGCCCTACGGCTGGTCGCTGCGGGTCCGCGGGGCCGACGCGGTCGTGACGGCACGGGACGGGGTGCCGGCCCCGGCCGCACCGCCCACCCTGACCATCGCTGCGGCCGACCCGACCACGTCCGCCCTGCTCGCCACCCCTAGCGTCGACGTCACGCTGACCAGTGCGGACATCACCGTCGACGTCCCGCCGGCGCCGCTGCGGCTCACCGTCGAGCTGCGGACCCCCGGGACCGGCGCGCCGCGCTCCGGCCGGACCGTCCTCGCCCGGGCCACGGCCGGCGCCCCCGCGCCCACCGTGGCGCTGCCCGAGGTCGCGCCCGGCGTGTACCGGAGCGACCCCACCACCTGGACCAGCGACTTCGTCCCGCTCGACCTGCTGGTGGACGGCGACCTGCTGCGGCAGGTCACCGTCGACCTCCACGCGGCCGAGACGGTCGTCCGACTCGTCGACACCACCTGAGAACCGAGGAGAGACCGTGACGTACCAATCACCAGGCGTCTACATCGAAGAGGTCCCCTCGGGACCCCAGCCGATCGCGGCCGCATCCACGTCGGTCGTCGCCGTGATCGGAAACCTGCGCAAGGGGCCGGTCCGCACGCCGACCCGGGTGACGGGGTGGTCGGACTTCGTGCGGACGTTCGGACCGGCCCACGCCGCCGGCTTCTCCGCCGAGGCCGTGTACGGGTTCTTCGAGAACGGCGGCCCGGCAGCGTGGGTGGTGCGGGTGGATCCGTCGATCGCCGCCGCCTGGGACGTGAACGACACCACCGGCGCGCTCTCGTTCACCGCGACGGCGACGTCGCCCGGGACCTGGGCCAACACCGTCGGGGTCACCGTCGCCCCGGACACCACCGGCGGCGCCGGCACCATGGCGCGCGCGACGCTCAGCGCCCCCGCGAACGTCGTCGCGGGACCCAACACCATCGACGTGGTGAGCTCGGGCGGCCTGGCCGCCGGGGATGCCGTCGTGCTCCTCGACTCGGCCGGGGGCAGCGTCAACGCCACCGTCGACACCGTCGGCGACACGAGCCTGGTGGTCAACGCCGCCGGTGCGGCCACGCTGGCCGCCGGGGACGTGGTCGCCGCGCGCACCGACGTGCTCGACACGATCCAGCTCGCGGCCGGCTCGGGGATCAAGCCCGGCGACCTGCTCGTCGCGCGGCGCCCCGACGGCTCGCGCGTGTCGGCGCTGGTGGCGAACGTGGCCCGGTCCGGCCCGCGCCTCGTCGTGACCCTCACGGCCCCGCTCGGGGCGGCGCTGCCCGGCGCCGGCGTGGCCCGGCGGTTCGCGCGGTTCCGCGGCTCGATCGTGGGCGGTGGGCCGACGTTCTCCCTCGGGCAGATCACCTGGCAGGCGCACCAGTCCCTGGTGCCGATCAACGCCGACGGCCAGATGACGAACGCGCGCGCCACGGTGTCCACCGGCGCGGTCGCGCCGTTCAGCGGCGCCAACTTCGCGATGCCGGGCGCGCAGGACGCGCCGGCCGGTGCCGTCGAGGTCGACGCGCAGGTGCGCGTCGCCGTCTACACGGAGACGATCTCGCTCGAGGCGACCTCCGTCGCCGACGTGCTGGCCCGGTTCAGCTTCCTGCCCGTCGGCACGGCGATCCGGCTCACCGACGGCGTCGCGACGACGACGGTCACCCGCACCGGTGCGGCGACCGCGTCGGCCACCGGCAGCGCCCTCCCGCAGACCTTCACCTCCGCCACCTTCGTCCTCCCGGACGACGCGTCGGACGGCGTCGTCGTGCAGTGCGCCGTGCCGCCGGCGGTCGGCGAGCTCGTCGACTTCGGCGGCGGGGCCCGCCTGCGCATCTCCAGCGTGGACAACCCCACCGGTACCGTCTACGTGCTCGGCTTCACGGCGACCACCGACATCTCGGCGGCGAACATCGCCGCCGACCCCGGCCGCTTCCCGCTGCTCACCTTCGCGTCGACGACGTTCTTCCCGCTGCGCTTCTCGCTCACCGTGACGGAGAACGGGGCAGCGGTCGAGACGTTCGCCGGGCTGGCCCTCGACCCCGCGCACCCGCAGTACTTCGCGCGCGACGACGTGGTGAACGACGTCTCGGCCTACGTCCGGCTGGCACCACGCGCGGCCGGGGCCCCGGCGATCGCCGAGGCGACGACGCCGGCGTTCGCGCTGGCCACGCAGGCCGGCGTCGACGCCGTGCCCACGAGCGCCGACTACAAGGCCGGCCTGCTCGCGCTCGAGGCGACGCCCGAACCGGCCATGGTGGTCTGCCCGGACACCGTGACGTTCACTGACCCGCTGCTCCAGGCCGATCTGGTGGGTGCCGTCGTCCGGCACTGCGAGCAGTTCCGTCGGTTCGCGGTGGTGGACGCGCCGGACCTGGCCGACACCGACCTGCTCGACTGGCGCAACACCACCCTGTCCAGCACCTACGCGGCGCTCTACGCGCCGCACCTGATGGTGGTGAACATCGACCCGGACTCGGCGGACCGGTTCCGGACCGTGCCGCCGTCGGGGTTCGTGGCCGGCGTCTTCGCCCGCACCGACCGCGAGCGGGGGGTCTACAAGGCGCCGGGCAACGAGCGGGTGGCCGGGATCGTGGGCCTCTCGCAGACGTACACCCAGCGTCGCCAGGACCTCCTGAACCCGGCGTCGGTGAACCTCATCCGTGCGTTCCCCGGCCGCGGGACCCGGATCTGGGGCGCGCGGAACGCGACGGACGAGACCACGTGGCGCTACGTGAACGTGCGGCGCCTGTTCAACTTCGTCGAGACGAGCATCGAGGCCGGCACGCAGTGGGTGGTCTTCGAGCCGAACACCCCACCCACGTGGATCCGGATCAAGGTCTCGGTGGAGAACTTCCTCGACCAGCTCTGGCGGTCCGGGGCGCTGGCCGGGAGCTCCCCGGAGCAGGCGTACCGGGTGCGCGTCGGCTACCCCGCGACCATGACCGAGACCGACATCGACCTGGGCCTGGTCATCACCGAGGTCGCGATCGCACCGGCGAAGCCGGCCGAGTTCGTGATCTTCCGCTTCAGCCACAAGCGCCTGTCCGAGTGAGGAGCGAGCGATGAGCGCGACAGTGACCTACCCCCTGACCACCCTGCACTTCGAGGTCAGCTGGGGGGACTCCCAGAACACCTCGAACTTCTCCGAGGTCAGCGGGCTGACCATGGAGGCCGAGGTCGTGGAGTACCGCGGGGGGGCCGATCGCGCGCTGTCCACGCGCAAGCTGCCCGGCCTGAAGAAGTTCGGCAACGTCACCCTCAAGCGGGGGATCATGCCCGCCGAGGCCGGCAACGGGCTGTTCGACTGGTACAACACGGTCGTCGCGGGGAGCGTGGCCCGCCGCGACGTGACGGTGAGCCTCCTCAACGAGGAGCGCACCCCGGTCATGACCTGGAAGATCCAGGGCGCCTGGCCGGTGAAGATCGAGGGGCCGGGCCTGAAGTCCACGGGCACCGACGTCGCCGTCGAGACCGTCGAGTTCGCCTGCGAGAGCATCGCGATCGAGGTCCCGTGAGCCTGCCCACCTCGGCGCCGACGACGCTCCCGTACCTCGGGGCGCACTTCGTCCTGGCCGTGGACGGCCTCGCCTCGGTGAGCTTCTCCAAGTGCACGGGACTGGCCGGCGAGGTCGGGGTCGAGGAGTACGTCGAGGGCGGGGAGAACCGCTTCGCGCACCGCCTGCCGGTGCGGGCGTCGTTCCCCAACCTGGTCCTGACGCAGGGCGCGGGGCCCTCCACCGAGCTGTGGTCCTGGTTCTTCGAGTACCTCCTCACCGGCCTGGTGTCGCCACGCGACGGCCAGGTGTCCCTCATGTCGACGGTGGACGGCGAGCTCGCGCCGGTGCGCGTCTGGGCGTTCCGGCGGGGCTGGCC
>JAEWQZ010000041.1 GCA_023460255.1 Actinomycetes bacterium | reverse complement strand
GTGGACGCGCTGGGGGGGGGGCGGGCGGGCGCGACGGGGCACGCCCGGGCGGACGGGCCCGCGACGGCACCGGCGGGCCGGCGACCCGACTGGGCGACGGTCCCCAACCTCATCAGCGCGCTGCGGCTGCTGCTCGTGCCGGTCTTCGCCGTGGTGGCGCTGCGCGGGTACGACGCCGCGGCGCTGGCGGTGCTCGTCGTCGCGGGCGGCAGCGACTGGGTCGACGGGCGCCTCGCCCGGGCGCTGCACCAGCAGTCCCGGCTCGGTGAGCTCCTCGACCCCGCGGCGGACCGGCTGTTCATCCTCGTCACGCTTCTCGTGCTCGCGGGCCGCGAGGTCGTGCCGTGGTGGCTGGTCGTGGTGATCGTCGGGCGCGACGTGCTCCTGTCCGCGGTCCTCGCCGTGCTCATGGCGCGGCGCATCGGCCCCCTGCCCGTGCACTTCGTGGGCAAGGCCGGCACGTTCGCGCTCCTGTACGCCCTGCCGCTGCTGCTGCTCGCCCGGTGGCCGGGCTGGCTCGGCGCGACCGCCGACGTCCTCGGCTGGGCGATGGCCGTCTGGGGCATCGCCCTGTACTGGCTCGCCGGCGCCGTGTACGTCCGGCAGGCCGTGGGCGCCCTGTCCGGCCGGGGCGGTCGATGACCGGGCGGCGGGCTCGACCGCTCGACGCGTCGATGGGGCTGCTCAACGACATGGCGAGCCAGGCGCTGGAGCCCGACTACGCGGACGCGGCGGCCCGGCGCGCGCGGGGCACGGTGCCCGCGCCCACGGCTGCCGTGCGCGGGGTCAGGACCGCCACCGTGCTCCTCCTCGCCGTGGTGCTCGGCACAGGCGTGATGTGGGCCGTCCTCCAGCTGCGCACCCCGGGCGGTACCGGGGAGTCCCCGCGTGAGCTCCTCGCCCGCGAGATCGAGCACCGCACGGCGGAGGCCGACGAGCTCGCCCAGGCCCGGGACGCCCTGGACGCCGAGCTCACCGCCATGCAGGCGAGCGCGCTGGCCGCCGACCCGGACCTGCTCGCCCGGGTGCAGGAGGCAGAGCTCGCCTCGGGCGCCGTGCCGGTGCGGGGCCCCGGTCTCGTGGTCGTGCTCGAGGACGGGCCCGGCGCCGCGGGTGAGGACGGCGATCCCGAGGCCAGGGTGCAGGACGTCGATCTCCAGGTGCTCACGAACGGCCTGTGGGCCGCGGGCGCCGAGGCGATCTCGGTGAACGGCCAGCGGATCACCTCGCTCAGCGCGATCCGCAGCGCGGGCGATGCGATCCTCGTCGACCTCGCCCCGGTCCTCGCGCCGTACCGGGTGGAGGCCATCGGGGACGTGCGGGGCATGCAGACGGCGTTCGCGAGGTCTGCGGCCGCCAGCCACCTGACGTACCTCACGCAGACCTACGGCATCGCGGTCAACACCTCGTCGGCGCAGGACCTGCGACTGCCCGGGTCCCCGAGCACCACGCTGCGGCACGCCAAGCCGATCGAGGATGTGGCATCGTCGGAAGGGTCCGACGGGGAGGGTTCACCATGATCGCGCTCATCGGGCTCGTCATCGGTGCCGTGGTCGGTCTCTACCTCGACCCCACGGTGCCCCCCGAGCTCGCGCCCTACCTGCCGATCGCCGTCGTGGCCGCGCTCGACGCCCTGTTCGGCGGGCTGCGCGCGCTCCTCGACGGGATCTTCGACGACCGGGTCTTCGTCGTCTCGTTCCTGTCGAACGTCGTGGTCGCCGCCCTCATCGTCTTCCTGGGCGACCAGCTCGGCGTCGGCACGCAGCTGTCCACCGCCGTCGTCGTCGTCCTGGGCATCCGGATCTTCGCCAACGCGGCGGCCATCCGCCGGCACCTGCTGAAGGCCTGACCGGTGCCGCCCGACCACCGCATGCCCGGGGACGAGCCCGCTCCGCCGAGCCCGTGGCGCGTCCTGGCGGGTGCGGCCGTCCCGCGCGCGACCAGGGGTCAGCTGCTCACCGGCCTGCTCTGTGCGGTGCTCGGCTTCGCCCTGGTCGTGCAGGTCCAGGCGAACCGCTCCGAGGGGCTGTCCAGCCTGCGGCAGGACGAGCTCGTCCGGATCCTCGACGACGTCACCCGGCGCGGTGCGGAGCTCGAGGGCCAGCTTGCGGCGCTGCGGGCCCAGCGCACCGAGCTGGAGAACGCCTCCGACACGCGACGCGCGGCCCGGGAGGCGGCCGAGGAACGTGCGGTGGTCCAGGGCATCCTCGCCGGTCGCCTGCCCGCGCACGGGCCCGGGGTCGAGGTCGTCATCACCGACCCGCGTCGCGAGGTCTCGGCGGCGACGCTCTACACGGTGCTGGAGGAGCTCCGCAACGCCGGCGCGGAGGCGATCCAGCTCGGTGACCTGCGCCTGACGGCCTCCACGTACGTCGTCGACGTGCCCGGCGGCGTCGAGGTCGACGGCGCCGTCCTGGAGCCCCCGTACCGCTGGCTCGCCATCGGGGACCCGGACACGATCAGCACCGCGCTCGGCATCCCCGGCGGAGCGCTGGCCGTCGTCCGCACGGCGGGCGGG
Organism: Actinomycetes bacterium; assembly: GCA_023460255.1. Classification (GTDB taxonomy): domain Bacteria; phylum Actinomycetota; class Actinomycetes; order Actinomycetales; family Cellulomonadaceae; genus Actinotalea. Next base: position 13,650 of record JAEWQZ010000041.1, on the reverse strand, counting down.
ACGACGAGCGTGTCGCCGCGTGACGACGTCGAGATCACCGCCGTGCGTGAGGTCGAGCCGCCCCGGTTCGCCACCCCGGTCCCGGCCGAGGAGAACGACGAGGACTGAACGCAACGGGTGGGCTCCCCCCCGGGGGCTGCCGGGAGGCCCGGCGGCGCCTTAGGCTGTCTGCACCGCACGATCCGGGCCGACCGCCCCGCGAGGAGGACCGATGACACAGCGCGACCCGTCCGAGGCAAGCTGGACGGCCGCCGACACGACGATCAGCTTCGGCGAGGGCCTCACGGGACCCGTCGAGCACGAGTCGCCGACCGGTCTCAGCCCGGAGGAGCAGGCGGCCGTGATCGCCCTGCCGCCGACGTCCGCACTGCTCATCGTCCAGCGCGGCCCGAGCGCCGGCGCGCGGTTCCTGCTCGACGCCGACCGCACGGTTGCGGGCCGCAGCCCGGACGCCGACATCTTCCTCGACGACGTGACCGTCTCGCGCAAGCACGTGGAGTTCGTCCGGGAGGGTGACGGCTTCGTGGTCCGTGACGTGGGCTCGCTCAACGGGACCTACGTCAACCGCGACCGGATCGAGCGGGTGCTGCTGCGCTCCGGGGACGAGGTGCAGATCGGCAAGTTCCGGATGACGTTCCACCCGAGCCCGGCACGGACGGCGACCGGGTCCATCGCCGTGGTGCAGGACCCCGGGGCGGGCCCCGCGCAGTGAGCCCCGTCGCACAGCCGGAGGGCACCCGGGTCGACGACCCGTCCATCGCCCGGCCGGAGGCCGAGCCGCCCACGCCGAGAGTGGTCGAGCCCTGGCCGCCGGGCGTGTCGCGCGAGCCGAGCATGCGCATCTCGGACGTGCTCGCCGACCTGGGCCCGGACTTCCCGACGCTCACGCCGTCCAAGCTGCGGTACCTCGAGGAGCAGGGGCTCGTCGAGCCGAGGCGCACCCCGGGTGGCTACCGCCTGTACAGCCCGGCGGACGTCGAGCGCCTGCGCTTCGTGCTGCGCCGGCAGCGGGACAGGTACCTGCCGTTGCGCGTGATCCGCGAGCAGCTCGCCGCGCTCGACGCGGGCGATCTCGCCGAGCAGCCCGCACCACGCCTCGCCGCCTCGGACGGCGAGCGCACAGCCGCGCAGGGCCGGTACTCGGTCGCGCGCCTCGCCGAGGAGACCGGCACCACGGAAGCGGTGGTGACGGCCCTCGTGGACGCCGGCGTGCTGCGCAGGGACGCGGCCGGCCATCTCGGGCCGTGGGCGCGCGAGACGCTCGAGCTGGCCCTGGCGCTCGCTGAGCACGGCGTCGAGGCCCGGCACCTGCGTTCGTTCCGCAGCGCCGCCGATCGGCAGGTCGACATGGTCGAGCAGATCGTCGCCCCGCTCCGGGGCCAGCGCGCGGCAGGCGCACAGGTCCATGCGGCCACGGTCGCCGCCGAGGTGGGCGAGCTCTGCGGGCGCCTGCACGCGCTGCTCGTGCGGACCGGGGTCGCCGACCGGTCGCTGTGAGCCGGGGGACCGAGGGGCGCCGCGCCTGAGCGGACGAAGGGCGTGCCCCGCGGGCTCCGGCGACGTAGCGTGGGGGCCATGCAGCACGACCTCGTCGAGATGCAGGTGCTCGGGGTACGTCGCCAGGTGCCCCTGGACCAGGTGGTCGTGCTGCTGCTGGACGCCGCCGGGGGCCGGGTCCTTCCGATCGTCGTCGGTCTCACGGAGGGTCAGGCGATCGCGGCGGGCCAGGCGGGCGTCACCCCGCCGCGCCCCATGACGCACGACCTGCTCGCCTCCGTGCTCGCCACGGTGGGTGCCGTCGTGGAGCGCGTGGAGATCGTCGCGCTCATCGACGGGGTCTTCCACGCCGAGATCGTGCTCGGGGACGGCCGGCGGATCGACTCGCGCGCGTCGGACGCCATCGCCCTCGCGGTCCGCACCGGCAGCCCCGTGCTGTGCGACCTTGAGGTGCTCGACGAGTCGGCGCTCGAGGTCCAGGAGACAGCGAGCGAGGAGGAGGAGGTCGAGGAGTTCCGTGCCTTCCTCGACACGGTGAGCGCCGACGACTTCCTGGGCGACGAGGACGAGGGCCCACAGTCCTCCTGACGACCCGGAACCGGGCCGATCCGGGCGTATCGGGCGTCGATGTCACCGTCAACCTGAGGTTGAGACTTTGACCGCGAAACACGCGACCCGCGGACCGCGTGGCGTCGTTGACCGCCCCTGGGGCCGGCCCTAGCGTGATGCGTGGGATGATCGTCCCGGGCCGGTCGGCCCCGGGCTGACGAGGGGAGCGGCGCGTGAGCACCGGAGAGTCGATGCCGGAGACGGCGGGCATCCCGCAGCGCGCCCAGGGACTCCTCTTCGGGGACGACCTGCCGGACCTGGACACGACGACGGGCTACCGCGGCCCGACCGCGTGCCGCGCGGCGGGCATCACCTACCGCCAGCTCGACTACTGGGCCCGCACGGGCCTCGTGGAGCCGTCGATCCGGCCCGCGAGCGGCTCGGGCACGCAGCGCCTCTACAGCTTCCGCGACATCCTCGTGCTCAAGGTCGTCAAGCGGCTCCTGGACACGGGGGTCTCGCTCCAGCAGATCCGGACCGCCGTCGGCCACCTGCGCGAGCGTGGCGTGGAGGACCTGGCCCAGATCACCCTGATGAGCGACGGCGCCTCGGTGTACGAGTGCACGTCGGCGGACGAGGTCATCGACCTCGTCCAGGGCGGTCAGGGGGTGTTCGGCATCGCGGTCGGGCGCGTCTGGCGCGAGGTGGAGGGCACCCTCGCCTCGCTGCCCACCGAGCGCGCGGACGACGCGGAGGCCCTGGTCGACGGCGACGACGAGCTCTCCGTCCGCCGCCGCGCCCGCAGCGCGGGCTGAGCGCGACAGCCCCACGACCACGGGCGGGCTTGCCCGTGGCATGAGGGTGGCATGACCATTGCTTGGCGTCCGCGCGATGGACGAGTAACCATCGGTGGCCCCGAGCAGTTAGCGTTCTGCCACCCGACCCGCCCACAGAAGGTGAGCCGCGTGTTCTCCAAGGTGCTCGTCGCCAACCGTGCAGAGATCGCCGTCCGAGGCTTCCGTGCCGCCTTCGAGCTCGGCGCACGCACCGTTGCGGTCTTCCCGTACGAGGACCGCAACTCCGAGCACCGCCTCAAGGCCGACGAGGCGTACGCGATCGGGGAGCCGGGCCACCCCGTGCGGGCCTATCTCGACGTCGCGGAGATCGTCCGTGTCGCGCGCGAGTCCGGCGCGGACGCGGTCTACCCGGGGTACGGCTTCCTCTCGGAGAACCCCGACCTGGCGCGCGCCTGCGACGAGGCCGGGATCACGTTCGTCGGACCGCCCGCGGACGTGCTCGAGCTCGCGGGCAACAAGGTGCGCGCCCTGGAGGCCGCCCGCGCCGCCGGGATCCCGGTCCTGGCGTCGTCGGCGCCGTCCGCCGACGTCGACGAGCTGGTGACGGCCGCGGAGGCGGTTGGCTTCCCGCTCTTCGTCAAGGCCGTCGCCGGAGGCGGCGGGCGGGGCATGCGCCGGGTCGAGGACGCCGCGCGCCTCCCGCAGGCCCTCGCCGCAGCGATGCGCGAGGCGGACAGCGCGTTCGGTGACCCCACGGTCTTCCTCGAGCGGGCCGTCCTGCGGCCTCGGCACATCGAGGTCCAGGTCCTGGCGGACGCCACGGGGGAGGTCGTGCACCTGTACGAGCGCGACTGCTCCGTACAGCGCCGGCACCAGAAGGTCATCGAGATCGCGCCCGCGCCCGACCTGGACCCCGCGATCCGCGACGCCCTGTGCCGCGACGCCGTCGCGTTCGCCCGGAGCATCGGGTACGTCAACGCCGGCACCGTGGAGTTCCTCGTCGACACGGTGGGCGAGCGAGCCGGCCAGCACGTCTTCATCGAGATGAACCCGCGGATCCAGGTCGAGCACACGGTGACCGAGGAGGTCACCGACATCGACCTCGTGCAGGCCCAGATGCGCATCGCGTCCGGACAGACGCTCGCCGAGATCGGGATCGCCCAGGAGACGATCCGGGTGAACGGCGCGGCGCTCCAGTGCCGCATCACCACCGAGGACCCCGCGAACGGGTTCCGGCCGGACACCGGCAAGATCGTCGCCTACCGCTCGCCGGGCGGCGCGGGCGTCCGCCTCGACGGTGCCACCGCCAGCGCCGGCACCGAGGTCACCGGGCACTTCGACTCGATGCTCGTGAAGCTGACCTGCCGAGGCCGCGACTTCCCGACGGCCGTGGCGCGCGCCCGGCGAGCCCTGGCGGAGTTCCGCATCCGCGGCATCCGGACGAACATCCCGTTCCTCCAGGCGGTCCTCGCCGACCCGGAGTTCGTCGTGGGGCACGTCTCGACGTCGTTCATCGAGGAGCGACCCGAGCTGCTCGCGGCCCGGGTCAGCGCGGACCGGGGCACGAAGCTCCTGGCGTACCTCGGCGACGTGACCGTCAACCGCCCCTACGGCACGGCGGTCGACCTTCCGGTGCCCTCCGCGAAGCTCCCGCCGGTCGACCTCGGCGCGCCAGCACCCGCGGGCAGCCGGCAGCGTCTCCTGGAGCTGGGCCCGGAGGGCTTCGCGCGCGCCCTGCGCGAGCAGACGGCCGTGGCGGTCACGGAGACGACCTTCCGCGACGCCCACCAGTCGCTGCTCGCGACCCGGGTGCGCACCTACGACCTGGTCAAGGTCGCGCCGCACGTCGCGCGCCTGACCCCCGGCCTGCTGAGCATGGAGACGTGGGGCGGCGCGACGTACGACGTCGCCCTGCGCTTCCTCGGTGAGGACCCGTGGGAGCGGCTCGCGGCCGTCCGCGACGCGCTGCCCAACGTCGCCCTCCAGATGCTCCTGCGCGGCCGGAACACCGTCGGGTACACGCCGTACCCGGAGGAGGTGACGCGGGCGTTCGTGCGGGAGGCGTCGGCGACCGGCATCGACATCTTCCGGATCTTCGACTCCCTCAACGACGTCGGGCAGATGCGCCCGGCCATCGACGCAGTGCGCGACACCGGCGTGTCCGTCGCCGAGGTCGCCCTCTGCTACACCGGCGACCTCACCAACCCCGCCGAGGACCTGTACACGCTCGACTACTACCTGAGGCTCGCCGAGCAGATCGTCGACGCCGGTGCACACGTCCTGGCGATCAAGGACATGGCCGGGCTCCTGCGTCCGCCCGCCGCCCGCACGCTCGTGACGGCGCTGCGGTCCCGTTTCGACCTGCCGGTCCACCTGCACACGCACGACACCCCGGGCGGCCAGCTCGCCACGCTCCTCGCGGCGGTCGACGCCGGGGTCGACGCGGTGGACGCCGCCAGCGCATCGATGGCCGGCACCACCAGCCAGCCCCCGCTGTCGGCGCTCGTCGCCGCGCTCGAGCACACCGAGCGCGACACCGGCCTGAGCCTGCGCGCCGTGTGCGACCTGGAGCCGTACTGGGAGGCCGTGCGCCGCGTCTACCGGCCGTTCGAGTCGGGACTGCCCGGCCCCACCGGGCGCGTGTACGACCACGAGATCCCCGGTGGGCAGCTGTCCAACCTGCGTCAGCAGGCCATCGCGCTCGGTCTCGGCCACCGCTTCGAGGAGATCGAGGCGATGTACGCCGCCGCCGACCGGATCCTCGGCCGGCTCGTCAAGGTCACCCCGTCGAGCAAGGTCGTGGGCGACCTCGCCCTGCACCTCGTCGCGCGCGGGGCGGACCCCGCCCACTTCGCCGAGCACCCGAGCTCCTACGACGTCCCGGACTCCGTCGTCGGGTTCCTCGAGGGTGAGCTGGGCGACCCGCCAGGTGGGTGGCCCGAGCCGTTCCGGACGCGTGCCCTCCAGGGCCGTGCGCCGCGCCGGAGCCAGGTGCCGCTGAGCGACGAGGACCGTGCGGACCTCGACGGTGACTCCGCGACCCGGCGCGAGCGGCTCAACCACCTGCTGTTCCCGGGGCCGACCAAGGAGTTCCGGCAGTTCCGGGCCACGTTCGGCGACCTGTCGGTGCTCGACACCCAGCGGTACCTCTACGGCATGTCGCCGTCGTCCGAGGCCGAGGTCCAGCTCGACCGCGGCGTCCACCTCCTCGTCGGCATGGAGGCGGTGGGGGAGCCGGACGAGCGGGGGATGCGCTCGGTGATGTTCACGCTGAACGGCCAGCTGCGACCGATCCAGGTCCGCGACAGGTCGGTCGAGGTCGACCAGGCGACCGCCGAGAAGGCCGACCCCGGTACCCCGGGGCAGATCGCCGCACCGTTCGCGGGTGCGGTGACCCCCGTCGTGCAGGAGGGTCAGAAGGTCGAGGCCGGGCAGACGGTGGCGACGATCGAGGCGATGAAGATGGAGGCGGCCATCACGACGCCCGTCGGGGGCACCGTGCGGCGGGTCGCGATCGCCAACGTGCAGCAGCTGGAGGGCGGCGACCTCGTGATGGTCGTCGGCTGAACGGGCCGGGCCGCCCGGTGCGTCCCGGGTGGCCGCGGACCCGCGACGGGCTCAGCCGGCCCGGTGCCGCTGCCAGTCGCGCCAGAGGATGACCAGGCCGGCGACGACGATGCCGCCGCCGATGACGACGAGCACCCAGTTCGCGGCGATCGACTCGCCGGTGGTCACGACCTCCCACTGGAAGCCGATGAGCACGGCACCGACGAGCGCCGTCGCCACACCGGTCCACCACCAGCGGTCCGCCAGGGGACGCCCGGGGGCGGGCCCGTCGTCGGGAGCTGCGGCGTCCGGCTCACGGGGCGGGCGGCGGGCGGGGGAGGTGTCGGCCATGCGCACAGCCTGCCATGGACGGCGCCGCACGCGGCCCGGGGACCCGCGGCCGCGGAGCCGGGACGCCGCGCCCTCGGGCCGCGTCCGCACGGCATGATGCCCCCATGAGCACGCACGGGTGGATCAGCACGGGCACCCGCGGCCTCGACGCCGTCGTCGACGGTCTGCGCCTCGGCGACAACGTCGTCTGGCAGGTCGACGAGGTCGACGACTACCGCGCGATGGTCGACGCGTTCGTCGCGCGCACCCTCGACGACGGGCGACGGCTGGTCTACGTGCGGTTCGGGGACCACGAGCCCCTCGTCGTCGACCCGCGGGCGGTGCGGGTCGACGTGGATCCCACCGAGGGCTTCGAGCGGTTCGCGACGGACGTCCACGACCTCATCGACGGTGAGGGCGTGGGTGTGTTCTACGTCTTCGACGACCTGACGGACCTCCTGCGGTACTGGCACTCCGATCTCATGATCGGCAACTTCTTCACCGTCACGTGCCCGTTCCTGTACGAGCTCGACACCGTCGCCTACTTCGCCCTGCGCCGGGCCGAGCACACCTACGCCACGGTGGCGAGCATCCGCGAGACCACCCAGCTGCTGCTCGACGTCTACCGGATCGACGGCCGCACCTACGTGCACCCGCTGAAGGTCTGGCAGCGCTACTCGCCGACGATGTTCTTCCCGAACCTCATCGAGGGCGACGAGGCCGTCTGCATCACGGCCAGTGCTCAGGCGGCCGAGCTGTTCTCCCGCCTGCGCCGCTCGAGCGACCGGCAGGACCCGTGGGCCGTGACGTTCGACCGGGCCCGCGACGCGCTCGAGCTGCCCGAGCACGCGCAGCAGGCAGCGGCGGGCGCGTTGCGCCGGATGGTCATCGGCGGGTCGTCGCGCATGTCGGAGCTCGCCGCCCGGTACCTCACGCTCGCGGACCTCCTGGCGATCGCGGAGCGGGAGGTCGGGACAGGCCTCATCGGCGGCAAGAGCGTCGGGATGCTGCTGGCCCGCCGGATCCTCGAGCAGGACGCCGGCGACCGGCTGCTCGGCTACCTCGAGCCCCACGACTCGTACTACATCGGCTCCGACGTCTTCTACACCTACGTCGTGCAGAACGGGTGGTGGCCGATCCGCGCCCGGCAGCGCACACCCGAGGGGTACTACCGCTACGCGCCCGAGCTGCGGGACAAGCTGCTGCACGGGACGTTCCCGCAGGACCTCCGGCAGGAGTTCATCGGGATGCTGGAGTACTTCGGGCAGTCGCCGATCATCGTGCGGTCCAGCTCGCTGCTCGAGGACGACTTCGGGAACGCGTTCGCCGGCAAGTACGAGAGCGTGTGGTGCGTCAACCAGGGCACCCCGGAGGAGCGGCTGCGCGCCTTCGAGCAGGCCGTGCGGCAGGTGTACGCGAGCGCCATGAGCGAGGAGGCCCTCGACTACCGGATGCAGCGCGGCCTCGTCGACCGCGACGAGCAGATGGCGATCCTCGTCCAGCGGGTGTCGGGGGACCAGCACGGTGACGACTACTTCCCGCACCTGGCGGGCGTGGGCAACAGCCAGAACCTGTACCTGTGGGACTCGTCGATGGACGCCGACGCCGGGATGGTCCGGCTCGTCCTCGGTCTCGGCACGCGCGCCGTCGACCGGACGGTGGGGGACTACGCGAAGATCGTCTGCCTCGACGACCCGTCCCGGCTTCCCCCCATGGACTACGGCGACGAGAAGAAGTACTCCCAGCGGGGCGTCGACGTGCTGTCGCTGCGGGAGAACGTCTGGCGCAGCCGCGGGCTCGAGGAGGTGCTGGCGGGCGACCTGAAGGTCGACCCGGGGTACTTCGCCCGGCCCGACGACGCTGCGGCGCGCCGCGCACGGGAGCGGGGGCGCGGCGAGGTGGCGCGGACCCACCTCGCGGACTTCCGGCGCCTCCTGGGCGAGACCGAGCTGGCGCCCGTCCTGCGGGACGTGCTGGCGACGCTGTCCGCCGCCTACGAGCATCCCGTCGACGTGGAGTTCACGGCGAACCTCACACCGGACGGGCGCTTCCGGGTGAACGTGCTGCAGTGCCGGCCGTTGCAGACCCGTGGGGTGGGTGCGCCGGTGCCGGTGCCCGACGTGGACCCCGGGACGGTGCTCTTCGCGTGCACCGGCGGCTTCATGGGGGGCAACGTCCGGGTCCCGCTGGACCACGTGGTGCTCGTGCGCCCCGCCGAGTACCTCGCCCTGGACGACCGGGAGCGGCACGAGGTGGCGCGCCACGTCGGCCGCCTGAACGCTGCGTTGCGCGGGCGCAGCGTGATGCTCCTCGGCCCGGGGCGATGGGGCACCAGCACGCCCGCGCTCGGCGTGCCCGTGCGGTTCGCGGAGATCAGCGGCATGGCGGTGCTGGGGGAGTTCGCCGCGCCCGGAGCCGGCTTCATGCCGGAGCTCTCCTACGGCTCGCACTTCTTCCAGGACCTCGTCGAGTCCGGCGTGTTCTACGTGGCCGTGTTCGACGGGGAGGCGGGGGTCACCTTCCGGCCCGAACGCGTGCTCACGCTCCCGAACGAGCTCGCCGACCTGTCGCCGGAGAGCGCGCACCTGGCCCACGTGCTGCACGTCGCGTCGGTGCCCGGCCTCCAGGTCTCCTCCGACGTCGCGAGCCAGCGCGTCGTCTGTCAGTAGCACGCAGGCCCCCGTCGTACATGTGTTCGACGCGCGGGGCACCCCGCCCGGTCGTGGGGGAGGACCCCCGGTCGGCGGCTGCGTCCGGGGACGGGCGCTGTCATGATGCCCTCATGCGGGTGCGGCGTCTGGCCGAGGCCGACTGGCGACAGCTGGCCGCGATCCGGCTGCGCTCGCTGACGGAGGACCACCCGGTGCTCGGCTCGGTGGAGCGCGAGCAGGGGTTCAAGGAGAACCACTGGCGGATGCGGCTGCGGGGGAGCCAGTGGTTCGTCGCGACGCACAGGCGCAGGACGATCGGTCTGGTCTCGGTGCTCCAGGAGCCGGGAACCCCGCCGGACGAGCGCCACGTGCTCGGCTTCTGGGTCGCCCCCGAGGCGCGTGGCTCTGGGGCGGGACGGGCGCTGCTCGACGCCGCGGCCGAGCAGGCCACCGAGGAGGGCGCGGCGCGGCTGACGAGCTGGCTGCTCGACGGCGACGACGTGGCGCAGGCGGACCTGCGCGCCGCCGGGTTCCGACCGAGCGGGATCCGGATGCCCGTCCCGCGGGACCGGTCGCTGACGGAGGAGCGGTGGACCCGCCCGCTGGCGCTCGGCCCCGATGTCGAGGGCGGCGTCGACGACTGAGGCCGGCAGCCGACGCATCGTGGGCATGACGGCACGACGCCGGGCGGGTCGGCCAGGATCGCACGGTGAAGCGGGTCATCCTGTTCGACCACGACGGCGTGCTCGTCGACACCGAGCCCTGGTACTACGAGGCCGGGCGACGCGCCCTGGCGACGATCGGGGTCCCGCTCGACCAGGACCAGTACCTCGCCGACATGACGACGAGCGGGGGCACCTGGGCGCGGGCGCGGGCGGCGGGCGTCGAGGACGCCGTCATCGACGGCCTGCGTGAGCTCCGGGACAGCTACTACCAGCACTACCTGCGCACGGAGGCGATCGAGATCCCCGGCGTCATGGACGTGCTCGCCGAGCTGGCCGACCGGGTCCGGATGGCGATCGTCACGACGTCGAAGCGCGTCGACTTCGAGCTCATCCACACCGAGCGGCGGATCTGCGACCACATGGAGGTCGTCCTGGTCCGTGAGGACTACGTCCACGCGAAGCCGCACCCGGAGCCCTACCTGACGGCGTTGGAGCGGCTCGGCGCCACGCCGCGGGAGGCCCTGGTCGTCGAGGACTCCGCCCGGGGCCTGCGCTCCGCGGTGGCGGCGGGGATCGACTGCGCGGTGGTCCACAACGCGTTCACGGCGTCCCATGACTTCTCCCAGGCCCGGTACCGGATCCGGACCCTGGCCGAGCTGCCCGACCTTCTCGCCTCGGCATGACGGGGGAGCCGGCCGCCGGTTCGGTCGCGGCGCGGTCGCGACCCTGAGCAGCGTCATCCCATCGCGATTTACATAACGTCCATTATCGGCAGACAGAGCGAACCTCGACCGGGCCGTGATCCTCGGCGGACCGCTCACCCGCATAAACGATTCGCACGGCCATGGTCCCGCGCGCAGAGGTCCACACTCGGGGCGATCCGTCACCGACCGGGAGGAACTGCGATGCCCAGGCAGGGTCACGTCCGTCCATGGAGCCGCGTGCTCACGGTGCTGCTGGCGACTGGGGCCGGACTCGCGGCCGTGCAGGCGTCGGCGGGTGCCCTGACCCCCGACGACTGGTCCGGGCCGATGACCGGCTCCGCGACGTGGTTCGACAACCTCGGCTCACCGTACGGCGGCTGCGGGATGCCGCAGGACCAGCTCGAGACGCAGAACTGGATCGCCCTGAACGTCTACGACACGCCGGGCGACTACACGATGTACCCGCGTCCGATGCCGGACGGCGACCCGAAGACCGGTCTCTTCGACAACGGCCGCAACTGCGGCCGTTGGGTGCGCGTCTCGATCGGCGACTACTGCACCGGCATCAACGACGGCGCCCCCGGTCAGGCGTTCTGCCGGGGCGGCGCGTGGATCGAGGACGAGTACAACGACGCGACGCTCGACATGCTCGTCGCCGACAGCTGCGGCGACCCCAACGGCTGGTGCCGCGACGACCCGTTCCACATCGACCTGGCCCACCAGGCCCTCAACCGCTTCGTGCAGGACGGCGCCCCGGTCGGCGACCTCGACGACCACTGGAACAACCGCCGTGTGACCTGGGAGTTCATCGAGGCACCGGACTACTCCGGGGACATCGAGATCGGGTTCGTCCAGGGCTCGGAGAGGTGGTGGGCGGGCGTCTCGATCAGCCGCCTGCCCAACGGCATCCATGGCGTCGAGCACTTCACCGACGGCGCCTGGGTCACGACTCCGATGAACGCCGACATGGGGCAGTCCTACCTCGTGAAGCCGACCAGCACGGGCGGGACCGACTACCGGATCAGGGTCAAGGACGTCGACGACGAGTACCTCTTCGGCGGGCGCGAGTACTCCTTCTCACTCCCCGAGAGCTGCGGCGGCAAGTGCTCGGCGCCGCGGACCGTGGTCGAGTACACGACGACCGACGGGGGCGACCCGACCCCGGACCCGACCCCGGACCCGACGCCCACGCCCACCCCGACACCCACCGACGGACCCGCGTGCACCGCGACCTTCGACGTCGTCAACGCCTGGCCCGGCGGCTACCAGGCCGCGGTCACGGTGACCGCCGGTGACTCCGCGATGACGTCGTGGACCGTCACCCTGACCGACACGACCGCGAGCACCGTCTGGAACGCGGAGCTCACCGGCTCCGGGTCGTCGCTGACCGTGCGCAACGCGCCGTACAACGGCAGCGTGGCCGCCGGCGGGACGACGAGCTTCGGGTTCATCGGTACCGGGTCGCCCGGCACGCCGATGCTGACCTGCGCGTCCTGACCCGCTCGGTCTCCGATCCGGTGGCGACACCACCGGCTCGGAGGATCGGACGCGATGCTGCCGACGCCTCCCCCGATCGGCGCCGGCGGGCCACCCGTGGCGTACGGTCTGTATCGGTACAGCATGGCGTCCCCGCACGGCTGCACGCCGGCGTGGACGATGAGGCACCCTTGGCCAGGGAGGTACCCATGACGTCACGCAGCGCCGCCGACGGCGGCTCGACCCAGGCAGCGCCCTCGGACGCCCCGGCGGCACCCTCGACGCCCGACACGGCGGCCGTCCTGCGCCGGGTCGTCGCGCTGCTGGCGCCGTACCGTGGCCGGCTCGCGCTCGTCGCGGCGACGATCCTCGTCGGCGCTGGCCTCGGCGTCGTCACCCCGTTCCTCACCCAGGCCGTCTTCGACAGGGCGCTGTTCCCGGCGTCCGGCCAGGTCGACACCGCCCTGCTGGCATGGCTGGTCGCGGCGATGGTCGCCGTCCCCCTGCTCAGCTCCGCCATCGGCGTCGGGCAGACCTACCTGACGACGCTCGTCGGGAACCGGGCCATGGCGGACCTGCGCGGGCGGCTCTTCGAGCACCTCGAGCGGATGGAGCTCGCGTTCTTCACGTCGACCCGGACGGGCGCCATCCAGTCCCGCCTGGCCAACGACGTCGGCGGCGTCCGCTCCGTCCTGACGTCGACGGCGGCCAGCATCCTGTCGAACGTCGTGACGGTGCTGGCCTCGTTGATCGCCATGGTCCTGCTCTCCTGGCAGCTCACGCTCGTGGCGATCGCGCTCATGCCGGCGTTCATCGTCCTGCAGCGACGGGTCGGCGCGCGTCGACAGGTGCTGGCCCGCAGGACGCAGGAGTCGTTGTCCGACATGACGGCCATCACCGAGGAGGCCCTGTCGGTGTCCGGCGTGCTGCTCGCCAAGGTCTTCAACCGCGCCGACGCCGAGGTGGCGCGCTACCGCGACGAGAACGAGCGACAGGTCGACCTCCAGGTCCGCCAGGCGATGGCCGGACAAGGGTTCTTCGCCGTGGTCACCGCGTTCATGGCCGTGACCCCGGCGCTGGTCTACCTCGTGGCCGGGCTGATGATCGACGGCGGTGCGGACGTGACGGCGGGGACGCTCGTGGCGTTCTCGACGCTCCAGGCCCGCCTCCTCATGCCCACCGTCTCGCTCATGAGGGTGGCGCTGGACGTCCAGACGTCACTGGCGCTCTTCCGACGGATCTTCGAGTACCTCGACCTCGTGCCGGCCGTCCGCGACCGGCCCGGGGCGCGCCACCTTCCCGACCCCGTGCGCGGCGAGATCCGCCTCGACGAGGTCTGGTTCGCCTATCCCCCGCCGCCCCGCCTCGTCGCTCCCCCGCCGTCGGCGGCCGAACGCTCCCGGGGTGGGATGGGCGGCGCGCGGTGGGCGGCGGC
>JAEWQZ010000040.1 GCA_023460255.1 Actinomycetes bacterium | reverse complement strand
CACGTCGCTCGAGCCCTGCTGCGCAGGGGGCGGGCCTGGCGCGTGCGCCGCGACGGAGGCGACGCGCCGGGCACGTGACGGTCGACTCCCCGCCCGGCACCGTCCACCCGGCCGGGCCGCGCGTCAGCGGCGGAACCCGCCGCCCTCGGGCAGGTCGAGGTCCGCCTTGGCGAGCTCCTCGACGTTGACGTCCTTGAACGTCACGACGCGCACCGACTTCACGAACCGTGCCGAGCGGTACACGTCCCACACCCAGGCGTCGCTCAGGCGGAGCTCGAAGTACACCTCCCCGGCGGCCGACCGCACCTGGAGGTCCACCTGGTTCGCGAGATAGAACCTCCGCTCCGTCTCCACGACGTAGGCGAACAGGTTCACGACGTCGCGGTACTCGCGGTACAGCGCGAGCTCCATCTCGGTCTCGTAGTTCTCCAGGTCCTCCGCGCTCACGGCTCCATCATCGCCCATCTGTCGTCGGTGAGCTGCCGACCGGCCGGCGCCGCGCCCCCCGCGTCGCCCCCCGTGTCGCCCCCCGTGTCGCCGAGGTGCGGCACCGCCGGCTCCGCGGCCGCGGCGTCGTGGGTGGGCAGGCGCCAGGAGCACCTGTGCAGCGGCGTCGGGCCGAGGGTGCGCAGCGCGTCGAGGTGCTCGGGGGCGCCGTAGCCCTTGTTCTCCGCCCAGCCGTACGCCGGGTGCTCGGCGGCCAGCGCGACCATGAGGGAGTCCCTGGCGCACTTGGCCAGCACGCTCGCGGCCGCCACCGAGGCACAGACCCGGTCGGCCTTGACACGTAGCCGCACCGCGACGTCGTCGAGTGCGTCGCCCGACGCGTCACGCGCGATCACCGCGCCGGAGGCCGCCGCGCCGGTCAGGTCGAGCTCAGGCTGGCGCGGCGCGCTCAGCCAGTCGTGCGAACCGTCGAGCAGGACGACGTCGGGCCGCACCGTCAGCTGCGCCAGGGCCCGACGCCCGGCCAGGCGCAGCGCCGCGACGATCCCGAGGGCGTCGATCTCGTCGGGACCCGCGTGACCGACGGCCCGCGCGGTGCCCCACCGGCTGAGGGCGGGCAGCAGCCGCTCGCGAGCGACGGGCGTGAGGAGCTTGGAGTCGGCGACGCCCTGCGGGCACGCCCGCGTGCGCAGGTCGACGGCCACGGCGCCGACGGTGACGGGACCGGCGAGCGCCCCCCTGCCGACCTCGTCCATCCCGACGACGACCCGGGCACCGGCGCGCAGCAGGGCCCGCTCGTGGCGGAGGTCGGGGCGGGGCGGCATGGCAGGTCTCTCAGGGCGGTCGGCAGGCTCAGGGCACCTCGGCGAAGGTCTGGCCGGGGTTGCGCAGCACGGTGGCCCGGTCGAGCGGCCACAGGGTCAGGAAGGCGACGCCGACGACGTTGTCGATCGGGATGGAGCCGCCCCCCGGGTTGCCCTGCTTGTAGCGGGAGTCGCGGGAGTTCTGCCGGTTGTCGCCCATCACCCACAGGCTGCCCTCGGGCACGACGACGGAGAACTCGATCTCGCTCGGCCGCGCACCGGGCGCGAGGTACGGCTCGTCGATCGGGACGCCGTTGACCGAGACCCGCCCCTGGGCGTCGCAGCACTCGACGGTGTCGCCGGGCACCCCGATGACCCGCTTGATGAGGTGCTCGCCGGAGTCCTGCGGCAGCAGGCCGACGAAGGTGAGCCCGTCGATGACGGCGCCGGACAGGCCTCCGGGGTTCGCGCGGTTCGTGGGCTCGAGCCAGCCGCCGGGGTCCTTGAAGACGACGATGTCACCGCGGTGCACGTCGAACGGGCCGGGCGCGAGCTTGGAGACCAGCACGCGGTCGTCGATCGCCAGCGTCGTCTCCATCGACCCGGTGGGGATGTAGAACGACTGGACGAGGAACGTCTTGATCAGCATGGAGAGCACGAGGGCGCTCACCACGATGACCGCCGTCTCCTTGAGCCACGCCCCCAGCCCGCCGCGGCGCGCGGCCGACGGGGTGGCGCCGTCGTCGTCGACCGGGGCCGGGGCCCCGCCCAGCTCGTCATCTGCCGCCACGTGCGTCACGCCCCCCACTGTGCCATGGCGACGCCGGCCGCCCGCGCCGACGGGCGCTGGCGGGTCCGACCCGCGAGCCCGGACCACGCCGGGTACGACATCGCCTCAGTGGGCGGTGCGCTCGCGCTTCTCCTTGATCTTGGCCTTCTTGCCGCGCAGGCTGCGCAGGTAGTACAGCTTCGCGCGCCGCACGTCACCGCGGGTGACGACCTCGATGGAGTCGACGGACGGCGAGTGCAGCGGGAAGGTCCGCTCCACGCCCACGCCGAAGCTGATCTTGCGGACCGTGAAGGTCTCGCGGACGCCACCACCCGAGCGGGCGATGACCACGCCCTGGAACGCCTGGAGGCGGGACCGGTTCCCCTCGACGACCTTGACGTTCACCTTGACGGTGTCGCCGGGCCGGAAGGAGGGGACGTCGTCGCGCAGCGAAGCCGCATCGACGGAGTCGAGGATGTTCATGGTCGTCGCTTCCCCGCCCTGCCACAGGTCAGGAGCGTCATCGGGCAGCGGCGCGGTGGCTGCTGCCGGTGGAGTTCGTCGGTGGTGCGTTCCGGGCCGGGACCGCCTCCCCTGTGGCAGAGGCGCGGCCGACGCACACGGCGGCTCAGTCTGCCACACCGCCGCTGTCACGGACGACTCGCGGGCCAGGGCCCTCGGCGGGGACCTCCTCGACCACCCAGCCGAGGCCCTGCAGCACCTCCCGGTCCGCCCGGTCGAGGCCGGCGGGGTCGAGCTGCGCGAGCAGGTCGGGCCGGACCGCCGCGGTGCGCTCGAGGGCGCGGTCCCGGCGCCAGCGGGCGACGCGCGCGTGGTGCCCGGAGAGGAGCACCTCGGGAGCGGCCAGGCCCCGCCACGACGGCGGCCGCGTGTACACGGGGTACTCCAGGAGGCCCGCCACCGTGTGCGACTCCTCCGCGAGGGAGCCGGGGTTGCCCAGCACCCCGGGCAGCAGGCGCGCGACGGCCTCCACGACGACGAGCGCCGCCGCCTCCCCACCGCCCAGCACGTAGTCGCCGATCGACACCTCCGTCACCCGCACCCCGCGGGAGCGGTAGTGCGCGGGGACCCGCGCGTCGATGCCCTCGTACCGTCCGCAGGCCACGAGCAGCCGGGGGACGGTGGTCAGGCGCTCGGCCGTGCGCTGCGTGAACGGCTCCCCCGACGGCGTCGGCACGAGCAGCTCGACGTCGCCGAGCGCCGCACCTGGCCCGTCGGCACCGTCGGCACCGTCGGCGCCCTCCGCAGGGTCCGCACCGCCCGTGAGGCCGAGCAGCTCGTCCAGGGCGACGCCCCACACGTCCGGCCGCATCACCATCCCGGCGCCGCCGCCGAGCGGCGTGTCGTCGACGGTGCGGTGGCGGTCGGTCGCCCACGCCCGAAGGTCGTGCACACGCAGGTCGAGGATGCCCGACTCCTGCGCCTTGCCCACCAGGGACAGCCCGAGGGGTGCGAGGTAGTCGGGGAAGATCGTCACGACGTCGATGCGCACGGCTCAGGCCTCCTCGGCCGGGCCGTCGGCGGCCAGCAGGCCCGCCGGCGGGTCCAGGACGACCCGTCCCCCGGCGACGTCCACGACGGGGACGATGGCCTGCACGAAGGGCACCAGCGTGCGCTGCCCCGTCGGCTCGCGAACGACGAGCGCGTCCTGTGCCGGGAGGCGCTCGAGGCCGACGACCTCGCCGACGACCGTGCCGTCGGCACGCTCGGCCCGCAGCCCGACGAGCTCGTGCGGGTACCACGCGTCGTCCTCGTCCGACGGGGCGACGTCCACGACGAGCTCCACGCCCCGCAGGCCCTCCGCAGCCGTCCGGTCGGCGATCTCGCGGAAGCCGACGATCCACCGCCCGGACTGCACACGGGTGCGGTCGACGGTGAGTGGGCCGGCGTCCGCGGGCACCGTCGCGACCACGGCTCCGACGGCGAGCCGCGTCTCGGGCACGTCGGTGCGCAGGTCGACGGCGACGTCGCCGCGCAGCCCGTGGGCGCGCCCGATCGTGGCGACTGTCAGCTGCATGGTCCTCCCTCGGGCTGCGCCGGCCGGGCACGGCACCGGCCCGGTCCCCAGGGTAGGGGGACCGGGCCGGTGGCCGGGCTCTGCGGGCTCCGCAGCGACGGGCTCAGCGCTGGTCGGAGTCCAGGACGTCGACGCGCACCGGCGCCGAGGACAGGGCCCCCACGACGGTCCGCAGCGCGCGTGCGGTGCGGCCGCCCCGGCCGATGACGCGCCCGAGGTCGTCCGGGTGGACCCGCACCTGGAGCAGCTGGCCGCGCCGGAGGGTCCGCGCGCTGACGCGCACGTCGTCCGGGTGGTCGACGATGCCGCGGACGAGGTGATCCAGCGCGTCGGCCAGCATCAGGCCTGCTCCTCCTCAGCGGCCGGCGCCTCCTCGGCGGCGGCCTCTTCGGCAGCGGGCTCGTCGGCAGCGGGCTCCTCCTTGGCGGCCGCCTTCTCGCGGGCGGCGGACGCCTTGGCCTTGGCCTTCTCGGCGGCGTCGGCGGCGGCCTTGACGGCGGCCGCGGCGTCGGTCGAGGCGCCCTTGACCTTGAGCGTCCCCTCGGTGCCCGGCAGGCCCTTGAACGTCTGCCAGTCACCGGTGATCTTCAGGATCGCGAGCACCTGCTCGGTCGGCTGTGCGCCGACGCCGAGCCAGTACTGGGCCCGCTCGGAGCGGACCTCGATGAGCGAGGGCTCCTCGGTCGGGTGGTACTTGCCGATCTCCTCGATGACACGGCCGTCGCGCTTGGTGCGCGAGTCCGCGACGACGATGCGGTAGTACGGCGCCCGGATCTTGCCGAGACGCTTCAGACGGATCTTGACGGCCACAGTGGTGGTCTCTCCTGGTTCACGACGGGTGGTCCGCCGCGCGGGCCCGTGGGGAGGGGTGCGCGGGAGGTCCGAGGACACGACGACCGTCGGGTAGAGGGACCGGCGACGTCGGGTACAGCGGGACATTCTGCCAGACGTGGGGCCGCCGCGCGGACGACCGTCCGGGCCGGGCCCGGACGCCCGAGGTCAGCGGCGGCCGACGAGGTGGGCGAGCCGGTCGGCCGCGTCGCCGATGCGGTGACCGAGGGCCGGGGCGGGCAGGGCCGCGGAGTCCTGGGCACCGCCGCCGGCAAGGACCGGCAGGTCCGGGTGGGCGGCGCGCAGGGCATCGA
>JAEWQZ010000039.1 GCA_023460255.1 Actinomycetes bacterium | reverse complement strand
CCTCGGCGTTGGCGATGACGGTGGGCTCGCCGCCCTCGAGGACGGCGACGCAGGAGTTCGTGGTGCCGAGGTCGATGCCGACGGCGCGTGCCATGTGCTGTGCCTTTCGTCAGGGGCTGCGGGGACGACCCGCGGTGTTGAGTCTGCTGGGCTCAAGTTTGCGGCGCCCCGGGCCGGATCGCAAGTCGGGACCGGCGGAGTTGAGCGCACCCGGCTCAACCCGACCTCCTCAGCCCGGCGCTCCGCCCCCACGCAGGAGGACGTCGACGAACCGGTAGCCGTCCCGCTCGACGACGACGCCCAGCCGCACCTCGAGCGGCCGCACGAGGACCGGCCCCGCGACGACCACCGTGTGGTACTCCCCGAGCTCACCCGACGGGTCGACGCCGGCCGCCGCCAGCTCGTCCAGGAGCGCGGCGTCCAGCACACGCCCGAGGACGTCGGCCCCCGTCCCGCCGCGTCCCGCGGCTCCGGGCCCGAGGACGTCGGCCCGGACCGCCACGACGCGGGCCCGGAAGCCCAGCGCGAGCAGGTCCGCGAGCAGCTCACGCCGGGGGCGCTGCCAGAGCGGCTCGTGCGCGGCCACGGCGAGGGGGCCACACACCCCCTCCACCCACGCCCGGTTGCGCGCCACGTCGATGTCGCCGAACACGCCTGCCGTCAGGCCCTCGGCACGCAGCCCCGCGACGGCGTCGACGAACCGCGCCTCGTAGTCCGACCAGCTCGCGGGCACCAGGGTGATCGGGACGCCGACCGACTCCGCCTGCGCGCGGAGCACGTCGGCGCGCAACCCGTGGGACCGGCTCCTCGTCCCGTCCTCGGTCATCATCGTCAGCAGCCGCTCGACGACGACCCCGCCCTCCCTCGCCCGGTGCAGCGCCAGCGCCGAGTCCTTGCCACCGCTCCACGAGCAGAACGCGCGCTCCACCGCCCACCTCCCCCGGCCACTCTGCCCGATCGCCCCCTCCCGGACCTGCCTTCCGGCGGCATGACCGGTCTAGAGTCCGACGCGTGGGGGCACACCGGCGCATCCGCGTCCTCGCCGCCGCGATCGCAGGAGCGAGCCTCGCGGCCGTCGCCGCGTGCGCTCCGGCCGCCCCTGCCCGGCCCGACGTCACGGTCCCGGCACCGGGAGGTCCCGTCGTCCGCGGCGTCCCGCCCGACCCCCACGACATCCCCGCGCCGCCGCTGGACCGCTCGCAGCGGTTCGTCACCGGCCCGATGGCGGACCTCGGCTTCCGGCCCTTCCCCGCGACCGACCCCTGGAACACGCGGATCGACACGGCCCAGGTCGACCCCATGTCGGCCACGCTCATCGCCTCGATCGGCGCCTCGGACCGGCTGCACATGGACTTCGGGGCGGACTGGGACGGCGGCCCGTTCGGGATCCCGTACGTCGTCGTCGGCCCCGAACAGCCCCGGGTGCGGGTCACGTTCGACTACGACGACGAGTCCGACCCCGGCCCCTACCCGATCCCCCGCGACGCACCGATCGAGGGCGGGCCCTCGTCCGACGGCGACCGCCACGTCATCGTCGTCGAGGCGGGCACGCGCACGCTCTACGAGCTCTACGCGGCCTACCCGCAGGCCGACGGCTCGTGGCACGCCGGCAGCGGGGCGGTGTTCGACCTCGTCAACGGCACGACCCGGCCCGCGGGCTGGACGAGCGCGGACGCCGCGGGCCTGCCGATCCTGCCGGGCCTGGTGCGGTACGAGGAGGTCGCGGCCGGCCGCATCGACCACGCGCTGCGCTTCACGGTGAGCCGGACCCGGAGGGGCTACGTCGCCCCGGCGCGGCACTTCGCGAGCTCGAGCACCAGCACGTCGCTGCCGCCGATGGGCATGCGGGTGCGGCTCAAGGCGAGCTTCGACATCAGCGGCTACCCGCCGCAGGCGCGGGTGATCCTCCAGGCGATGAAGACCTACGGGATGATCGTCGCGGACAACGGCTCCGACTGGTACGTCTCCGGCACGCCCGACGCGCGGTGGGACGACGACCAGCTCAACACCCTGAAGAACGTCCCCGGCAGCGCGTTCGAGGTGGTCCGGATGGGTCCCGTCACCACCGGCTGACCCTCCGTCCCACGCCTCGGACACCCGCCGCGACCCGCTCGCCGGGCCCCTCAGGCGACGGCACAGGCGACGGCTCGACGACCCGCCGGCGACCGCCGGGTGGAGACTCCCTGGTCAGCCGAGGTGCGCATGGACCGTCGCAAGTATCGGTCGGTGGCGACGAACTATCGGTCCGGAGGTACCGAAACAGCGCCTAATCGTTTCGGAACAATCGGACACTTCCGCCCGGTCCGGACGCGGAGCAGACTGCGGTCCGTACGCCCGCAGGGTCGCGCCATGCGACCGGGGCCAGCCGGAGGACCGCTGTCGTGCCCACCGCGCCGCGCTGCGCCGCGCCGACGGCAGTCCCGCACAGAGAGGTGCACATGTCCGATACTTTCGCTCTCCGTCGAAGCTCCACACCGCGCCGCCGACTCGTCAGCATGCTCGCTGCCGGCGCCATGGCCGGCGCCCTCGCGCTCACGACGGGCGCCACGGCCCAGGCCGCGACCGTCTCGACGAACCAGACCGGCACCCACGACGGGTACTTCTACTCGTTCTGGACCGACTCCAACGGCACCGTGTCGATGGAGACCGGCTCCGGCGGGAACTACTCGACGCAGTGGCGCAACACGGGCAACTTCGTGGCCGGCAAGGGCTGGGCGACGGGTAGCCGACGCGCCGTCGACTACACCGCCCAGTTCAACCCGTCGGGCAACGCGTACCTGACCCTGTACGGGTGGACCCGCGGCCCGCTCGTGGAGTACTACATCGTCGAGTCCTGGGGCACCTACCGGCCCACCGGGACCCACATGGGCACCGTCACCTCCGACGGCGGCACCTACGACA
>JAEWQZ010000038.1 GCA_023460255.1 Actinomycetes bacterium | reverse complement strand
GGCCGAGGCCGCCACGACCTCGCGCGCGTCGTCGAGGGTCCGCAGCGCGTGCACGCCGGGGGGCAGGTCGGGCGCGGTGGCTGCCAGCCCCGGTAGGGGCGGCACGGCGGCTCGTGCGCCGGTGGCGAGCACGAGGACGTCGTAGGGGTGGGTCGCGCCGTCGTCGGTGGTCACCAGGCGGCGCGTCCGGTCGACACCGATCGCCGCGACGCCCCGCCGCACGTCCGCGGGGGCGTCGTCGGGCATCCCGAGGGAGGCGACCTCCACGGCACCCGCGACGACGTCGGAGAGGAGCACGCGGTTGTACGGCTCGTACGGCTCGGCACCGAGCACGGTGAGCGCGACGTCGTCCCCGGCGCGGGCCGCCAGCTCGGCGACGAGGCGCGCGCCGACCATGCCGTTGCCGACGACGACCACGCGCAGCGGCCCGGTCACCCGGCCACCTCCACGGGGGCGGCGGCGCGGCGCAGGTCCGCCGACGCCGGGCGGAGCCGTACGGCGGCCACCTTGAACTCGGGCATGCCGCTGACCGGGTCGGTCGCGTCGGTGGTGAGGCGGTTCGCACTGCCCTCGCCCGGCCAGTGGAAGGGCATGAACACCGTGTCGGGACGCGTGGCGGTCGTCACACGCGCGACCGCGACGGCCGTGCCGCGGGCCGACGTCACCTCGACCTCCTCGCCGTCGGCGACGCCCACGCGGTCCGCGAGCCACGGGTGGATCTCCACGTAGGGCTCCGGCTGTGCGTCGCGCAGCGCGCGGACCCGACGCGTCTGCGCCCCGGACTGGTAGTGCTGGAGGACCCTCCCGGTGACGAGGTAGATCGGCAGCTCGGTGGTGAGCGCGTCGGCCGGTCCGCGATGCTCGACCGGCACCATGCGTGCCCGGCCGTCCGGCGTCCCGAAGCGGTCGAGGAAGAGCCGCGGGGTCCCCGCGTGGGGCGGGCCCTCGCCGGGCACGGCCGGGCACGGCCAGTGCAGCGCCTCCCCTGCGTCGAGCCGTGGATAGGTGATGCCGGAGTAGTCGGCGACCCCGCCCGCCGACGCCCTGGCGAGCTCGGCGAACACCTCGCCCGGGTCGGTGGGGAACCCGGTCGGCACACCGAGGCGCCCGGCCAGGTCGTGCAGCACCTCGAGCTCGGTGCGCACCCCCGGCGGAGGGGGCAGTGCCCGGCGCCGGCGCAGGACGCGCCCCTCGAGCGACGTCATCGTGCCCTCCTCCTCCGCCCACTGCGTGACGGGGAGCACGACGTCGGCCAGCAGGGCCGTCTCGGAGGGCACCACGTCGCACACCACGAGCAGGTCGAGGGCGGCCAGACGCTCGGCGACGGCGCGGCCGTCGGGGGCGCTGACCACGAGGTTGCAGCCGTGCACGAGCAGCGCTCGCAGCCCGCCAGGCTCCCCGCACCGGCGGAGCAGCTCCACGGCGGGGACGCCGGGACCGGGCAGGTCGTCCGGGTCCACGCCCCAGACGCCTGCGACGTGCCGCCGCGCCGCCGGGTCGGCGATGCTCCGGTAGCCCGGCAGCTGGTCCGCCTTCTGCCCGTGCTCGCGCCCGCCCTGCCCGTTGCCCTGGCCGGTGATCGCGCCGTACCCGCTGCCGACGCGCCCCGGCAGCCCGAGGGCCAGCGCCAGGTCGATCGCCGCCGTGACGGTCGCCGTGCCCTGCGTGCTCTGCTCGACGCCGCGGCCGGTGAGCACGTAGGCACCTGTCCCCCCGCGGTGCGGGGCGGCGTCCGCGAGCAACCGGGCGGCCGCGCGGACGTCGTCGGCAGCCACGCCGGTCACCTGCTCCACGCGCTCCGGCCACCACGCAGCGACCGAGCGCCGGACGGCGTCGGCGCCCGTCGTCCGTGCCGCCAGGTACGCCTCGTCGGCCAGGCCCTCGGCCCAGACCACGTGCAGCAGCCCGAGGAGCAGGGCCAGGTCGGTGCCGGGCACCGGGGCGAGGTGGACCCCAGCGCCCTCGGCGGTCAGGGCGGCCGTGGCCGACCGCCGTGGGTCGCTGACCACCAGGCCGCCGGCCGCCCGCGCGCCTGCGAGGTGAGCGACGGCGGGCGGCATCGTCTCGGCGAGGTTCGAGCCCAGGAGGAGGACGGCTTGGGCGCCGCCGAGGTCGGCGAGCGGGAACGGCAGGCCGCGGTCGACGCCGAACGCCCGGTTCGCGCCGGCGGCCGCGCTCGCCATGCAGAACCGGCCGTTGTAGTCCACGTACGGCGTGCGCAGCACGACCCGCGCGAACTTGCCCAGCGCGTAGGCCTTCTCGTTCGTCAGGCCCCCACCACCGAAGACGCCGACGGCGCCCGGGCCGTGCTCGCGCCGGAGCGCCGCCAGCCGTCCGACCACGAGGTCCAGCGCCGCGTCCCACGACGCCGGATGCAGCTCGCCGTCGTCACCGCGCACCAGCGGCGTCGTCAACCGGTCCGGCGCGCGGAGCACGACGCCGCTCGTCCAGCCCTTCTGGCACAGGCCGCCCCGGTTGGTCGGGAAGTCACGGCCGGAGACGGCGACCGGGGCGCCGGTGGCGAGCGCGGCCTCGTCGGGTGGGCCGAGCGACTGCGCGCACTGCAGGGCGCAGTACGGGCAGTGCGTGGCGACGGCCTCCTCCGCCTCGAGGGTGCCGGGGGCGCCCACTCAGATCCTCGCTGCCGCGAGGACTGCGGAGCGCCGCGCGTACACCCACCACGTCACGGCCGCCATCACGGCGTACGCGCCGACGAACGCCCAGAGGGCGGCCTCGAGCGATCCGGTGGCGCTGGTCGAGAGGGCGAAGGTGCGCGGCACCAGGAACCCGCCGAAGGCGCCGATCGCGCCGGCGATGCCGATGCATCCCGCGGCCGCCTTGCGGGCGCGGGCGGCCCGCTCGGGGGTCGTGGCGCCCACCTGGAAGACAGCGGGGATCATCCGGTAGGTCGCCCCGTTGCCCGCTCCGGTGGCGACGAACAGCACCAGGAACGAGCCGAGGAAGAGCCCGAAGCTGTGGGTGCGCAGCGCCGCGACGGCGCCGACGGCGCCCGCCGCCATCACCGCGAACGAGCCGATGGTGACCCGGGCGCCGCCGAGCCGGTCGGCCAGGGCGCCGCCCACCGGCCGCGCCAGGGACCCGACGAGCGCGCCCAGGAAGGCCAGGCTCAGGGTGATCTCCGGGAACTGGCCGGCGAGCAGGGTCGGGAAGGTGCCGGCGTAGCCGATGAACGAGCCGAAGGTGCCGATGTACAGGAACGAGATGATCCAGGTGTGCCGGTTGCCGGTCGCGGCGCCGAACGCGCGGTAGTCGGCGCGCGCGCCCACGAGGTTCGACATGCGGCGCCACGCCAGGACGGCCGCCACGAGGATGAGCGGGACGAACATCAGCCCGGCCCGCTCGAGCGCCAGGCCCCCGCCCGCGACGACGACGATCGGCACGGTGAGCTGCACGAACGCCGTCCCGATGTTGCCGCCCGCCGCGTTGAGGCCCAGCGCCCGGCCCTTCTCCCGCTCCGGGTAGAAGAACGAGATGTTTGCCATCGACGAGGCGAAGTTGCCGCCGCCGAGCCCGGCCAGGGCGGCGACCACCATGAGTACCCAGAAGGGGGTGCTGGGATCGGTGACGACGAGGGCGAGCGCAGTGGCCGGCAGCAGCAGCAGCAGGGCGGAGACGACCGTCCAGTTGCGCCCGCCGAAGCGTGGCACCGCGAACGTGTAGGGGATGCGCAGCGTGGCCCCGACCAGGCCGGGCACCGCGACGAGCCAGAACTGCTGGTCCACGGTGAGGGCGAAGCCCGCCGCGGCGAGCTGGGGCACCACGATGCTCCACGACGCCCAGACGGCGAACCCGAGGAACTCGGCGAAGATCGACGGCCAGAGGTTGCGCCGCGCGATGGCGCGACCACCGCCCTCCCACTGCTCCGCGTTCTCGGGGTCCCACCCGTCGATCCACCCGGCCCGGCGCACCAGGCCGGCACGGTCCTGCGAGGTGGGCGGCGGCGCCGTGGTCGTGCTCGTGCGTGTCGTCGTCATCGCTGCCTCCTGATGCTGCGCTGCGAGCGCGTCGTCGGGGGGCGGACGACGTCGGCCGCCGGGGCACGACGGTAGGCGCGGCGTGTTTCGCCGACGGTGGCGGCGGGTTACCGCTGGGGGACTGCTCTCTCACGCCGCCGCGTCGCCGACCGTGAGATCGGCACCCGCCGGCCCTCAGCCGCCGACCGCTCCCTGGCGGCGCGCGAAGATCGTCATCAGCTCGCCGACGGCGTGGTCCGCGTGCGCCGGGTGCCGGAACGGGAGCTCGGGGTGCACCGCGTAGGAGTTGCGCCGGCCCTCGCGGCGACGCTCCACGTAGCCGGCGGCCACGAGGTCCCCGAGGATCGTCACGGCGGCCCGGGGCGAGACGCCCACGGCCTCAGCGAGCTCCCGGACGCGCGCGTGCGGGTCGGCCGCGACCGCGAGGAGCATCTGCGCGTGGTGGGTGAGGAACGTCCACGTCACCCGCTGTGGTCCATCGGTCACGTCCGCTCCCCCGCGCGCTCCACGACATCCCGCTGCACGGCATCCTCCACCGCACGCCGTCGACGACGGGTCCAGACGGGCTCCGCCTCGGCCAGCTCGGCCGCCGTGGCGAGCCGGAACGGGGCGTCCGCGGCCACGACAGGCGTCACGGCGCGGCCCCGCGTCGCCCACAGGCTCGCCGCGACGGAGCCTCCCACGAGCGTCGTGACCACTGCCAGCGAGACGGCGGTGGGCACGTAGAACAGGTCCACCTTGAGGAGCATCTTGAGGCCGACCCAGACGAGCACGAGGGCCAGGCCCACCTTGAGGTAGACGAAGCGGTGCACGAGGTCGGCGAGCAGGAAGTACATGGCGCGCAGGCCCAGCACGGCGAACGCGTTGGCGGTGAAGACGATGAACACGTCGTCGGTGACCGCGAAGATCGCCGGGATCGAATCGACGGCGAAGACGACGTCCGTGACCTCGACCAGCACGAGGACGGCCAGGAGCGGCGTGGCGAGGACCACGCCGTCGCGGCGGATGAGGAAGCGCTGCCCGTGGTAGGCGTCGGTCATCGGCACGAGCCGGCGGAACGCGCGCAGGACGCGCGATCGGGAGGGGTCGACGTGCTCGTTCCGGTGCCGCAGCATGCGCCAACCCGTCCAGACGAGGAACGCCGCAAAGAGGTACAGGACCCAGGAGAAGCTCTCGATGAGCGCGGAGCCCGCCGCGATGAAGACGCCGCGGAACACGAGCGCGCCGAGGACGCCCAGGAAGAGCACCCGGTGCTGGTACTCCCGCGGGACCGCGAACCAGCCGAGCAGGATCGCCCAGACGAACACGTTGTCGACGGCGAGCGACTTCTCGATGAGGAAGCCGGCGAAGTACTCCTGCCCGCGGTCCGCGCCCCAGACCTGCCAGACGAGGATGCCGAAGCCGACGCCGAGGCCCACCCAGACCGCCGTCCAGGCCGCCGCCTCACGGACACCGATCACGTGCGCGCGACGGTGCGCCAGGAGGTCGATCGCGAGCATGACGAGGATGCCGCCGATGACGGCGACCCAGACCCACAACGGGACGTCCAACGAGGTTCCTTCCGGTGAGCTGCACCGGAGGTCTCTCCCGGCCCGTGGGCCCGCAGCGCCGGACAGGCGTCGTGCTGCCGTCGTGGTGACGGCGCTGCGCGTTGGGGGTACTCCCCTCCCTGACGATCAGAAGTGAAGCCCACTTCACCTATTGCGTCAACCGGGCGGACTCAGAACGGACCGACGTGCTCCTTCGGCCGCTCGACGCCTTCCCAGCCCCGGCGAGTCGCCCGCGCACCCACCCTGGCCGGCCGCGCGCGGTACACCACGTACGGGCGCCACAGGTAGCCCAGCGGGACTGAGAAGACGTGCACGAGCCTCGTGAAGGGCCACAGGGCGAACAGGAGCATGGCCGCCATCCCGTGGAGCTGGAAACCCAGCGGCGCGGCGGCCATGAGCTCGGGGTGCAGGTCGAACCGGAAGATGCCGCGGAACCATACGGAGACCCCGTCGCGGTAGTCGTACTCGCCGCCGAGGTTGAGCATCGTGCCCGCGATCGTGTTCCACATGCCCAGCGCGATGACCACCGCGAGCACCAGGTACATCACCTTGTCCATCCGGGTCGTCGCCCGGAAGACCGGCCCGACCGTCCGCCGGCGGTAGATGAGGAGCACGAGCCCGGTGACGGTGCTCAGCCCGGCGATCCCGCCGATGCCGACAGCCATCGCGTGGTAGGCGTGCTCGCTCATCCCGACGGCCTCGGTCCACGACTTGGGGATCCCCAGGCCCATCACGTGCCCGAGGAACACGGCGAGGATCCCGAAGTGGAACAGCGGGCTCGCCCACCGCAGCAGGCGGCGCTCGTAGAGCTGGGACGACCGCGTCGTCCAGCCGAACTTGTCGTACCGGTACCGCCACACGTGGCCGAGGACGAAGACCGTCAGGAACAGGTACGGCAGCACCACCCAGAGCGCGACGTCTGGCGTGGTCGCGTCGGGCACCTCGGAACCGGCAGCGGCGACGAGCGGCGTCAGGGCGTTCATCGGCGGCCTCCCGGCACGGGTTCGACGACGGCGTACGGCTGCTGTGCGGCCCGGAGCGTGGGGTCCAGGACGCCCTCCAGGCCGACCTCCTCACCCGGTGGCCCCTCGGCCGCGAGCCGGGCGACGGCGGTCCGGTCGTCGCCCTCGAGCGGCGGCAGCGTCGCGCACACCGCCGCGACGGCGCCGGCCCAGGG
>JAEWQZ010000037.1 GCA_023460255.1 Actinomycetes bacterium | reverse complement strand
ACCCGGCCGCGCTGGCGGCCGTACCCCCGGGCTCGCGCGGCCGGACGCCCGCCGAGGCGGTCCTGGTCCCGCTGCCGGCGGAGGCTGTCGTCGACGCCCTGCTCGCCGGTCGACCCGCGCTGTCGGCGGTGGCGGAGGCGGGGCGGGCCTCGCGCGTGCTCGCGGTGCGGGGCCCGGACGGGGGCGTCGTCGGGCTCCTCGCCTACGAGGACGTCGTCGCGGCCGTCCGTCGGCGCTGACGGCTCCTAGACTCGGGCACCGTGACCCAGCCCGACGCCGCCGGCCCCGCGCTCGACCCGACAGGTGCCGCGCTGCGCCGCGGACCGTTCCGGGTGGGTGACCGCGTGCAGCTCACCGACCCGCGCGGGCGGCTGCACACGATCACGCTCACGCCCGGCGCGACCTTCCACACCCACCGCGGGTACTTCCGGCACGACGAGCTGATCGGCGCGCCCGAGGGGTCGGTGGTGGTCAGCACCGGCGACGTCGCGTACCTCGCACTGCGGCCGCTGCTGTCCGACTACGTGCTGTCCATGCCTCGCGGGGCCGCCGTCGTCTACCCCAAGGACGCCGGGCAGGTCGTGGCCATGGCGGACATCTACCCGGGCGCCCGGGTGGTCGAGGCGGGCGTGGGTTCCGGGGCCCTGACGATGTCGCTGCTGCGCGCCGTCGGCGACGGCGGCAGCCTGCTGTCGATCGAGCGCCGCGAGGACTTCGCCGACGTCGCCCGAGGCAACGTCGAGAGCTTCTTCGGCGGCCCGCACCCGGCCTGGGAGCTCCGCGTCGGCGACCTCGCGGACGTGCTGCCGACGGCCGTCGCACCGGCGAGCGTGGACCGCGTGGTCCTGGACATGCTCGCGCCGTGGGAGAACCTCGCGGTGGTCGCCGACGCGCTGGCGCCCGGCGGGGTGCTGATCGCCTACGTGGCGACCACGACCCAGCTCTCCCGGCTGGCCGAGGACGTGCGCGACGACGGGCGCTTCACCGAGCCCGTGGCATGGGAGTCGCTGGTGCGGGGCTGGCACCTCGAGGGCCTCGCCGTGCGGCCGGAGCACCGGATGATCGGGCACACCGGCTTCCTGCTGACCGCCCGCCGGATGGCGGACGGCGTCGCCCCGCCGCCGCGGCGTCGACGGCCCGCGAAGGGCGCCTACGGCGACGACTGGTCCGAGGAGGACCTCGGCGAGCGGCAGGTCTCGGACAAGAAGCTGCGCCGTGTGCGCCGTGAGCTGGGTCGGGCGAGGCCCGGCGCCGAGCAGGGCTGACGACCGGCCTCCGCCGGGAACAGCGCGGCACTCCTTTCCGCTTGACGTCTGTGCGTAGGGTCGTCGTGTCGGACGAGGACGGAGGCCAGGATGAGCCAGCACCCCGAGGAGACCGCACGTCAGGCTGCTGAGGCGGCCCGCCACGCGGCCGCGCTCGCCGCCAAGAACGAGCGGCTCGCCGACGCGCTGCGCCAGGCCCGGGACCAGATCGTCGAGCTGCAGCGGCGTCTGGAGGACCTCGGGCGCCCGCCGGCGACCTTCGCGACGTTTCTCGCGGCGCGCGCGGACGGGTCGGCGGAGATCATCTCCCAGGGTCGCAAGATGCACGTGCAGGTCGCGCCCACCGTGGAGCTGGAGCGCCTGCGACCGGGCCAGGAGGTCAAGCTCAACGAGGCGCTGGCGCTGGTCGAGGCCGGCCGCTACGAGTCCGTGGGCGAGCTCGTCACGGTCAAGGAGCTGATCGGCGAGGACCGTGCGCTGGTCATCGGACGGGCGGACGAGGAGCGGGTCGTGCGCCTCGCCGGGCCGCTCATGGACGCCCCGCTGCGCGTCGGCGACGCGCTCACGGTGGAGACCCGGAGCGGCTTCGTCTTCGAGCGGGTGCCGCGCTCGGAGGTCGAGGAGCTGATCCTCGAGGAGGTGCCCGACATCGGGTACCACGACATCGGTGGCCTCGGCCCGCAGATCGAGCAGATCCGCGACGCCGTCGAGCTGCCGTTCGCGCACCCCGAGCTGTTCCGCGAGCACGGGCTGCGCCCGCCGAAGGGCGTGCTGCTCTACGGGCCGCCCGGCTGCGGCAAGACGCTCATCGCCAAGGCCGTCGCGCACTCCCTCGCCGAGATGCGGGGGGTCGGGCCCGACGGCGCGCCGGCGAAGAGCTTCTTCCTCAACGTCAAGGGGCCCGAGCTGCTCAACAAGTACGTCGGGGAGACGGAGCGGCACATCCGGCTGATCTTCGCCCGGGCGCGCGAGAAGGCCGCGGCCGGTCACCCGGTCGTCGTCTTCTTCGACGAGATGGAGTCCCTGTTCCGCACCCGCGGGACGGGCATCTCCAGCGACGTCGAGACGACGATCGTGCCCCAGCTGCTCAGCGAGATCGACGGGGTCGAGCGGCTGGACAACGTCATCGTCATCGGCGCCTCCAACCGCGAGGACATGATCGACCCGGCGATCCTGCGGCCGGGGCGGCTCGACGTGAAGATCAAGATCGAGCGGCCCGACGCCGAGGCGGCGCGGGAGATCTTCGCCAAGTACCTCACCGCCGACCTGCCGCTGCACGCCGACGACGTCGCCGAGCACGACGACGACCCGCAGGCGACCGTCGAGGCGATGATCGTCCAGGCCGTCGAGCGGATGTACGCCGAGTCCGAGGAGAACGAGTTCCTCGAGGTGACCTACGCCTCGGGGGACAAGGAGGTCCTGTACTTCAAGGACTTCTCCTCCGGGGCGATGATCCAGAACATCGTGGACCGCGCCAAGAAGACGGCGATCAAGGAGCTCCTGGCGACCGGCCACAAGGGCATCCGCGTCGAGCACCTGCTGGCGGCGTGCGTGGCGGAGTTCAAGGAGAACGAGGACCTGCCGAACACGACCAACCCGGACGACTGGGCGCGCATCTCCGGCAAGAAGGGCGAGCGCATCGTGTTCATCCGCACGATCGTCCAGGGCAAGGGCGGCAAGGAGAGCGGCCGCACCATCGAGACCGTCACGCCCACCGGCCAGTACCTCTGAGCCACCATCGGCCGCACCGCCGCTCACTAGGCTGGCGAGCGTGACCGTGCGCCGGGTGATGGGGATCGAGACCGAGTACGGCGTCCTCGCGCCCGGCCGCGCGGGTGCGAACCCGATGCTCCTGTCGAGCCACGTCGTCGCCGCGTACACGGCGCTGACCTCGGCGCCCACCGGGCACGCGCGCTGGGACTACGCGGACGAGGACCCGCTGGCCGACGCTCGTGGGTTCCGGCTCGACCGGGCGTCCGCCCACCCGTCGCAGCTGACCGACGACCCGGCCCGGCCCGCCCCCTCGGGCCCGGACGGCGCCCCCGACGATGGTCCCTGGGACGCGGACGCCCTCGAGCGCCCCGAGATCGAGGAGTACGAGGACCCGGGCGCCGCGACGACGGTGCTGACGAACGGCGCGCGCCTGTACGTCGACCACGCGCACCCGGAGTACTCCAGCCCCGAGGTCACCAACCCGCGCGACGCCGTGGTGTGGGACAAGGCCGGCGAGACCGTCATGCTGCGGTCGGTCCGCACGCTCGCCGCGAACCCCGCGATGCCCGACGTCGCGCTGTACAAGAACAACGTCGACGGCAAGGGCGCGTCCTACGGCACGCACGAGAACTACCTCGTCGAGCGGTCGGTGCCCTTCGAGGAGCTGGTGGACGCACTGACGCCGTTCCTCGTCACGCGCCAGGTGTTCACGGGCGCGGGCCGCGTGGGCATCGGCCCGACCGGGGAGGTGCCCGGGTTCCAGGTCTCGCAGCGCGCGGACTACATCGAGGCGGAGGTCGGCCTCGAGACGACGCTGCGCCGGCCCATCGTCAACACCCGGGACGAGCCCCACGCCGACCGCCGCCGCTGGCGCCGGCTGCACCTGATCCTCGGCGACGCGACGCTGCTCGAGGTGTCCACATACCTGCGCCTCGGCACGACGTCGCTGGTCCTGTGGCTCATCGAGCAGGCCCGCGAGCGTCCCGCTCTGCTCGACTTCGTCCCCGGCGTGCGCCTGGCCGACCCGGTCGGCGCCGTGCGGCAGGTGAGCCGGGACCTCGACCTGACCGCGCGCCTGGAGCTGGCGGGCGGGGGGTCCCTGACCGCGCTGGAGGTGCAGCGGGTCTACCTGACGGCCGTGCGGACGGCCGTCGGCCGGGCGGACGCGGAGACGGCGGCGGTCCTCGCACGCTGGGACGACGTCCTGACCCGGCTGGGGACGGACCCGGCGTCGTGCGCCCGCGAGGTCGAGTGGCTGGCCAAGCTCCGCCTGCTCGACGCGATGCGCACCCGCGACCGGATCGGCTGGGACCACCCGCGCCTGGCGGCGATGGACATCCAGTGGTCGGACGTGCGGCCCGAGCGCGGCCTCTACCACCGGCTCGCGGCGGCGGGGGCCGTCGAGCGGCTCGTCGGTGACGAGGAGGTCGCCCGTGCGGTGCACGAGCCCCCGGCGGACACCCGGGCGTACTTCCGGGGCACCGTGGTGCGGCGCTTCCCGGCCGAGGTCCGGGCGGCGAGCTGGGACTCCGTGGTGCTGGACGTGCCCACGCACGCCTCGCTGCGCCGGGTGCCGCTGCGCGACCCGTGGCGAGGCACCCGGGAGCACGTGGGCGCACTCCTGGACGCCTGCCCCGACGCCGCGACACTCGTCGCGCGCCTCGCGGGGGGATGAGGCCCGGGCCACCCGAGCCGCCCGAGCGGCGGACCCGCGCGCCCGTCGTCGGGTGCGCCGCCTAGGATCGTCTCGTCATCACCGCCGCACGGGCGGCGCCGGAGGACAGGGAGCGAACATGGCCGGTCAGGACCAGCGCCACCACCAGCGCGACGAGGACGAGCCCACCGACGCCCCCGAGCCGGTCCCCGCCCCGGCGGGCCAGGCCCGCGACGCCGAGGTCGACAAGCTCCTCGACGAGATCGACGAGGTCCTGGAGTCGAACGCCGAGTCGTTCGTGCGTGGCTTCGTGCAGAAGGGCGGCGAGTGAGCCGCGATGACCCCCGACACCCACGGGCGGCTGCCGGCCGCGTTCACGATGCCGGGGACGTCGTCGTTCCTGGACTTCCTCGCGGTGCACGACCCCTCGCTGCTGCCGGGCCGCACCCTGCCCGCAGGTGAGGTCACCGGCGCGGTGCACGGCACGACGATCGTCGCGCTGGCCTTCGAGGGCGGCGTCGTCATGGCGGGCGACCGCCGCGCGACCGCCGGTCCCGCGATCGCCAGCCACCACATCGAGAAGGTCTTCCCGGCCGACGAGTACTCCGCCGTCGGCATCGCCGGGACCGCCGGGCTCGCCCTGGAGCTCGTCAGGCTGTTCCAGCTCGAGCTGGAGCACTACGAGAAGATCGAGGGGACGCTGCTGTCCCTCGACGGCAAGGCGAACCGGCTGGCCACGATGATCCGGGGCAGCCTCGGGATGGCCCTGCAGGGCCTCGCCGTCGTGCCGGTGTTCGGCGGCTACGACCTCGACCGGGCCGCCGGGCGGATCTTCTCCTACGACGTCACGGGCGGGCGGTACGAGGAGGCGGACTTCCACGCCGTCGGCTCGGGCTCCGCGTTCGCCAAGGGGTCCCTGAAGAAGCTCTGGTGGTCGGGCATGCCCGCCGCCGACGCGGTCCGCGTCGCGGTGCACGCGCTCGTCGACGCCGCGGACGACGACTCGGCGACCGGCGGCCCCGACACGGTGCGGCGGATCTGGCCGGTCGTCGCGACAGTGACCGCCGCCGGCTACCGGCGCGTGCCCGACGCGGAGCTCGCGTCCGTCGTCGCCGAGATCGAGGCCAAGCGGCGCCTCACGGAGCAGGGCGGGGGTGAGCCGCGATGACGATGCCGTTCTACGTCTCGCCCGAGCAGCTGATGAAGGACCGGGCGGACTACGCGCGCAAGGGGATCGCCCGGGGGCGGTCGGTCGTCGTCCTGGGGTACGACGAGGGGATCGCCTTCGCGACCGAGAACCCGTCGCGGGCGCTGCACAAGATCTCCGAGATCTACGACCGGATCGCGTTCGCCGCCGTCGGCAAGTACAACGAGTTCGAGAACCTGCGGGTGGCCGGCGTGCGGTACGCCGACCTGCGCGGGTACTCCTACGACCGGGCCGACGTCTCGGCCCGTGCGCTGGCGAACGCCTACGCCCAGACCCTCGGCACCGTGTTCACCACGGAGAGCAAGCCGCTCGAGGTGGAGCTGGTCGTCGCCGAGGTGGGCGCGACGCCGGACGACGACCAGATCTACCGGCTGTCGTACGACGGCTCGGTGGCGGACGAGCGCGGCACGGTGGTGATGGGCGGCCAGGCCGAGCAGCTCGCCGAGCGGCTCGTCGACGAGTGGCAGCCCGGCCTGCCGCTCGCCGAGGCCGTGCGGCTCGCCGTCCGCGTGCTCGGCACCCAGCCGGGCGGGGAGGACAAGGCCCTCGAGCCCACCCAGCTGGAGGTGGCGGTGCTGGACCGCACGCGGCCGCGCCGCGCCTTCCGACGGCTCGCACCGGCCCAGCTCGCCGAGCTCCTCGGACCGGCCGAGAAGGCGCCGGACGCCGCCGGACAGGGCTGATCGGTGGATCGACGGATCTTCGGCCTGGAGACGGAGTACGGCGTCACG
Organism: Actinomycetes bacterium; assembly: GCA_023460255.1. GTDB lineage: Bacteria > Actinomycetota > Actinomycetes > Actinomycetales > Cellulomonadaceae > Actinotalea. The sequence continues at coordinate 8,843 of JAEWQZ010000037.1, read as the reverse complement.
TGCGCCGTGCCGTCGGGTCGCGGGCTCTCGGCGGACGAGGTGGCGCGGTACCTCTTCCGCAAGGTCGTCGCCTGGGGTCGCTCGTCCAACGTCTTCCTGCGCAACGGGTCGCGGCTGTACCTGGACGTCGGCTCGCACCCCGAGTACGCCACGGCGGAGTGCGACGACGTGCCGCAGCTCATCGCCCACGACAGGGGCGGCGAACGGATCCTCGAGGGCCTCGTCGTCGACGCGCAGCAGCGGCTGGAGCACGAGGGTGTGCCGGGCACCATCCACCTGTTCAAGAACAACACCGACTCGGCGGGCAACTCCTACGGCTGCCACGAGAACTACCTGGTCCGACGCCAGGGGGACTTCGCCCGGCTGGCCGACGTCCTCGTGCCCTTCCTCATCACGCGGCAGGTGCTCACCGGGGCAGGCAAGGTCCTCCCGACGCCGAAGGGCGCGACCTACTGCCTCTCGCAGCGGGCGGACCACATCTGGGAGTCCGTCTCGAGCGCCACGACCCGCTCACGGCCGATCATCAACACCCGCGACGAGCCGCACGCGGACGCCGAGCGGTACCGCCGCCTGCACGTCATCGTCGGCGACTCCTCGATGTCGGAGACGACGACCCTGCTCAAGGTCGGCGCGACGGACCTCGTGCTGCGCCTCGTCGAGGCAGGCGTCCCGGTGCGCGACCTCACCCTGGAGAACCCGATGCGGGCGATCCGGGAGATCAGCCACGACCCGAGCGGGGCCGCGACCGTCGCGCTCGCCAACGGCCGGACCGTCTCGGCGCTCGACGTCCAGGAGGAGTACCTGACCTGGGTGCAGGGCCACGTCGCGCGGGGCATGGACCTCACCCCGACGGTCAAGCAGGTGCTCGACCTGTGGGAGCGCGGGCTCACCGCCGTGCGCACGGGGCGGCTCGACCTGGTGGAGCGCGAGCTGGACTGGGTGATCAAGCTCCGGCTGATCGAGCGCTACCGGGCCAAGCACGGGCTGAGCCTCGGCGACCCGCGGATCGCCCGCCTCGACCTCGCCTACCACGACATCTCGCGCACCGAGGGCCTGTACAACCTCCTCGCGGCGCGCGGTCTCGTCGAGCGGGTGGTCACGGACCTGGAGGTGTTCGAGGCGACGGCCACGCCCCCGCAGACCACCCGGGCGAAGCTGCGCGGGGACTTCGTGCGCCGGGCGCAGGAGGCGCGACGGGACTACACGGTGGACTGGGTCCACCTCAAGCTCAACGACCAGGCGCAGCGCACCGTGCTGTGCAAGGACCCCTTCCGCGCGGCCGACGAGCGCGTGGACCGGCTGATGGAGTCGATGTGAGACGCGCCGCCGTCGCCCTTGCCGCGGCCGTGCTGCTCACCGGCTGCACCGACGCGGCCGCCCCGGCCGACGAGGTCACCGTGTCCGGCGAGCCCGGCGCGGCCCCGCAGCTCACGTACGAGGCGCCGCTGACGGTGGAGGAGGGCTCGGTCGAGGTCGTCTGGGAGGGCACCGGCCCCGAGGTGGTGGAGGGTGCGCCCGTCCTCGTGCACTTCTACGCCGAGTCGGGCGCGGACCGCTCGGTGATCACCGACACGTTCTCCGCCGAGCCCCGGCCCTACCTGCTCAGCCCCGAGAACCTCGGCCTGGACATCGTGGACGCGCTGGCCGGGCAGCGGGTGGGGGCGAGGATCCTCCAGCTGCTCCCCCCGGACGGCACCACGGGCGCAGCGACCGTCGCCGTCTACGACCTGCTGCCCACGCGGGCCGACGGCGAGGAGCAGGCGCCGCGCGAGGGCCTGCCCACCGTGCGGCTCGCCGACGACGGTGAGCCCCGGATCGAGGTCCCCGAGGCCGCGCCCCCCGGGGACCTCGTGGTGCAGCCGCTGATCCGGGGTTCGGGTCGGCAGGTCGCCGCGGGGCAGGTCATCACCGTGCAGTACGTCGGCGTCACCTGGACCGAGGGCACGGTGTTCGACTCGACGTGGATCAGCGGCAAGCTCCCGGCGTCGTTCCCGATCGGTGTCGGGTCGGTCATGGCCGGCTGGGACGCGGGTCTGGTCGAGCAGACGGTGGGCAGCCAGGTGCTGCTGGTGGTACCCCCGGACATGGGCTACGGCGGCGCCGACGAGGAGGTCGCGGGGGACACCCTGGTCTTCGTCGTCGACATCCTGGCCGTCTCGGGCGACCCGGTCTCGGTGGGCGACCGATGACGGCGATCCGCGTCATCCCGTGCCTGGACGTCGACGCCGGCCGCGTCGTCAAGGGCGTGCACTTCCGCGGCCTGCGCGACGCCGGGGACCCGGTGGAGCTGGCGCGCCGCTACGACGCCGAGGGCGCGGACGAGATCACCTTCCTCGACGTGACCGCGTCGTCGGGCGACCGGGCGACGATGCTCGACGTGGTCGGGCGCACGGCCGACTCGGTGTTCGTGCCGCTGACGGTCGGCGGCGGCGTGCGGTCCGTCGACGACGTCGACCGCCTCCTGCGGGCCGGCGCCGACAAGGTCGGCGTCAACACCGCGGCGATCGCCCGGCCGGAGCTCGTCGCGGAGATCGCCGAGCGGTTCGGCAGCCAGGTGCTCGTGCTCTCCGTGGACGCCCGGCGCGTGGTCGACGGCCCACCGACGCCGTCCGGCTACGAGGTCACGACCCACGGTGGCCGTCGCGGGACCGGGATCGACGCCGTCGAGTGGGCCGCCCGGGCGGTCGACCTCGGGGCCGGGGAGATCCTGCTGAACTCGATGGACGCGGACGGCACCACCACCGGCTTCGACCTGGAGATGGTGCGCGACGTGCGCGCGGCGGTCGCCGTCCCGCTCGTCGCGAGCGGCGGGGCGGGCACGCCCGAGCACTTCCTCGAGGCGGTGCGTGCGGGGGCCGACGCGGTGCTGGCCGCGAGCGTCTTCCACTTCGGCACGCTGACCGTGGGTCAGGTGAAGGACCACCTGCGCGCCGGGGGCGTCGAGGTGCGCTGACCGGCCGCCGGTCGAGCGCGCCGTCGGCCAGGTGTCCCGCCCCGGCCGGAATCAGTGCAGGAGCCCGCGGCGTTGCGTGAGAGGCTGAGGGATCCCCGACGGAAGGACTGGCGTGCGCGTGCGCTCGGACGCGGACCGGGGTGTCGGCCCCGGCGCCCCCGGCGACCGTGCGGCTGCCCTGAGCGGCGGCGTCGTGCGGCGATCGTGGCAGGTGGTCTGGCGCGGGATGCGCGCGCACCCCGGCACGTACGTGCTCGCCGTCGGCCTCTCCGGCGTGTTCGGCGCCGCGACGGTGGCGGTCAGCCAGGTGCTCGGCCGCGTCACGGACGACGTCGTCGTCCCGGCGCTGGCGGGCGACCTCGCCGCACGTGACGCCGTCGGCCTGGCGGGCCTGGCCCTCGTCGCGGTCGCGCTCGTCCTGGCCCTCGGCGTGGCAGGGCGCCGGATCTTCGCGGGGATCGGCTACGCCGACATCGGCGCCGACCACCGACGGGGGGTGACCCGCCAGTACCTTCGACTGCCCATGTCCTGGCACCGCCGGCACCCGACGGGTCAGCTCCTCGCGAACGCCAGCTCCGACGTCGAGGCCGCGACGGGGGTGTTCAACCCGTTGCCCTTCGCGCTCGGCGTCGTCGTGATGATCGTCGTCGCGGCGGTGGCGCTGTTCACCGTCGACCCCTGGCTGGCGACGACTGCGCTGGCAGTGCTGCCGCTCGCCGTCCTCGCCAACGTCGTCTTCCAGCGGTACATGACCCCGGCGGTGACACGGGCGCAGCGACTGCGCGCCGAGGTCTCCGACGTCGCGCACGAGAGCTTCGAGGCGGCGCTGCTGGTCAAGTCGCTCGGGACCGCGGACCGCGAGGAGGAGCGGTTCGGCGCTCGGACCGACGCGCTGCGCGCCGCGAACGTCCGCGTCGGGCAGGTCCGGGCGATGTTCGACCCCGTCATCGAGCTGCTGCCGAGCATCGGGACGCTCGCGGTGCTCCTCGTCGGGGCGCACCGTGCTGCCGTGGGGGCCGTCCAGGCGGGCGACATCGTCTCGGCGGGGTACCTGCTCACGCTCATGGCGGTCCCGGTCCGGGCCTTCGGCTGGGTGCTCGGCGAGCTGCCCCGGGCCCTCGTGGGGTACGACCGCATCGCGCGGGTGCTCGACGCGCGCAGCGACCTCGTCGCCGGGGACAGGCCCCTGCCGTCAGCCGAGCGCGGTCTGCGGGTCGAGCTGCGCGACGTCACCGTCACGGTGCCAGGCGCCGACGGGCCCGTGGACCTGCTCGCCGGCGTGGACCTGGACCTCGCGCCGGGGCGCACCGTCGCCCTCGTCGGGCCGACGGGGTCGGGCAAGAGCACGCTCGCGGGCCTGCTCGCCCGCCTGCGCGACCCGAGCCGGGGGTCGGTCCTGCTGGACGGCGTGGACCTGCGCGAGCTGCGCCCAGCGGACGTCGCCGAGCAGGTGGCCTACGTGGCCCAGCAGACGTTCCTCTTCGAGGACACCGTGCGGGCCAACGTCACCCTCGCCGACCAGGACGACGCGCGCGCGCCCGACGACGACGCGGTCTGGGAGGCCCTGTGTGCGGCGCGCCTGGACCACGTCGTGCGGGCGCTGCCGGGCGGGCTCGACGCGCGACTGGGCGAGCGGGGCGCGAACCTGTCGGGCGGGCAGCGGCAGCGCCTGGCGATCGCGCGCGCACTCGTGCGTCAGCCGCGGCTCCTGGTCCTCGACGACGCCACCTCCGCCGTCGACCCGCGGGTCGAGCAGCAGGTGCTCCGTGGGCTCGGGGCAGCCTGGGGGCCAGGGGCGGGCCCGACGGTCCTGCTGGTCGCCTACCGGATGGCGTCGGTGGCCCTCGCCGACGAGGTGGTGCACCTGGCTGCCGGGCGTGTGATCGACGCCGGCACGCACGAGGAGCTGATGGCCCGCGACCCCGGGTACGTCGACCTCGCCACCGCGTACCTGCGGGACTCCGCGCGTCGGGCCGCCGCGCCGGGCGAGCCCGACGATCCGGCCGAGGAGCTCGTCGACGCGGGCGAGGACGGAACGGCGGAGGTGAGCGCGTGAGCACCGACGACACCGCCGTCCGGCTGGAGACGACGAGCACGCTCGGCCCGCTCGCCACGCTGCGGCGCGGGCTCGCGGTCTCCCCGCAGATCGCCGACGGCTTCGCCGTCACCCTGCTGCTGGCGCTCGTCGCCGCCGGTGGCCGGATCGTCGTCCCGGTCGCCGTGCAGCAGACGATCGACAGCGGGATCCTGGCCGAGGGCGGGCCGGACGTGGGCCGCGTCACGTGGCTCGTGCTGCTCGCCGCCGTCGCCCTCGTCGCCGCCGGGGCGTGCTCCGCGGCCGTCAACGTGCGGCTGTTCCGACGCAGCGAGGCGGGCCTCGCCACGCTGCGGGTGACGGCCTTCCGGCGCGTGCACGACCTCTCGGTGCTCACCCAGGGCACCGAGCGGCGGGGGAGCCTCGTCTCGCGCGTGACGAGCGACGTCGACACGATCTCGCTCTTCGTGCAGTGGGGCGGGATCATGCTGCTCGTCTCCGTGCTGCAGATCGCTGTCGCGACGGTGCTCATGGTGGCCTACTCCTGGCCCCTGGCTCTCGTGGTCTGGCTGGCGTTCCTGCCGCTGCTGCTCGTCCTGCGCCCCGCGCAGCGGCGCGTGAGCGCCGCCTACGCCGCCGTCCGCGTCCGGACCGGCGCGATGCTGGGTGCCATCTCCGAGGCCGTCGTGGGCGCCGAGACCATCCGTGCCTACGGCGTGGGGGAGCGGACGGAGCGGCGGGTCGACAGGGCCATCCGCGCCACGCGGGACGCTCAGGTCGGCGCGCAGACGAGGGTCGCCGCCGTGTTCTCCTCCGGCGTGCTCGTGGCGAACCTCGTGCTCGCGGCAGTGGTCGTCGTCGGCACCCTGCTCGGCGTCGACGGCCGGATCACCGCGGGGCGGCTGCTCGCCTTCCTCTTCCTCGTCCAGCTGTTCACCGGCCCGGTGCAGATGGCCACGGAGATCCTCAACGAGCTCCAGAACGCACTGGCGGGCTGGCGCCGTGTGCTCGGCGTGATCGACACGCGTGCCGAGATCGCCGACCCGGCGGACGGCGGCGTGCCCAGCCCGCGCGGGGCGGGCCGGGTCGAGCTGCGCGGGGTCGGCTTCCGCTACCCCGGCGGCCCCCCGGTGCTCATGGATGTCGACCTCGTGGTGCCCGCGCGGTCGAAGGTCGCCGTCGTCGGGGCGACCGGCTCGGGCAAGACGACGCTCGCACGCCTGGTCACCCGCCTCGTCGACCCCGCGCAGGGTCAGGTGCTCCTCGACGGCGAGGACCTGCGCCGCCTGACCCTCGCCGACCTGCGGGCGCGCGTGGTGCTCGTCCCGCAGGAGGGGTTCCTGTTCGACGGCACCATCGCCGACAACGTCGCGTACGGCCTGCGCGGGACGACCGGGGGGAGCGGGGCGGACGGTGCCCCCGACGCGCCCGAGGTGGCGCGCCGCGCCTTCGCCGACCTCGGCCTCGCCGACTGGCTGGCCGACCTGCCCGAGGGCGTGGCGACGGACGTCGGGCAGCGGGGGGAGCGGCTTTCCGCGGGGGAGCGCCAGCTCGTCGCGCTCGCCCGGGCCCACGTGGCGGGGGCGGACGTGCTCGTGCTCGACGAGGCCACGAGCGCCGTCGACCCGGCCACGGAGGTGCGGATCGCCCGCGCGCAGGAGCAGCTCACGGCCGGGCGGACGACGATCACCATCGCGCACCGGCTCTCCACGGCGGAGTCGGCGGACCTCGTGGTGGTGGTCGCGGACGGCCGCGTCGTCGAGACGGGTCCGCACGGTGACCTGATGGCCGCCGGCGGGGCGTACGCGGCGATGTACGCCGCGTGGCTGGCCCAGACGCGATGAGGCGGGCCCAGGGCCCCGGGCCTGCCCGCTCCGTGCAATGGCCGGGCGTCCCGCTGCGGGCCCGTGGCAGGATCGGCGCGTGACCCTCGACCCCGCGATCGCCGTGCGCCTCAAGCGCGACGCGCACGGCCTGGTCTGCGCCGTCGTCCAGGACCAGGGCTCGCGCGAGGTGCTCATGGTCGGCTGGATGGACGACGAGGCGCTGCACCGCACGCTGACCACGGGCCGGGTGACCTTCTGGAGCCGGTCGCGGGGGGAGTACTGGCGCAAGGGCGACACCTCGGGCCACACCCAGCACGTGCGCCGGGTGAGCATCGACTGCGACGGCGACGCGCTCCTCGTGGAGGTGATCCAGGTGGGCGCGGCGTGCCACACCGGTGAGCGGACGTGCTTCGCGGCCGGTGGCGAGCTCACGTCCGTCGTCGGGGAGCCGGCATGACCGCGGAGGCACCGGCACCCGACGTGCCCGTGGACCTCGCGTGGGGCGCCACCTGGCCGTCCCTGGGCGACTTCCGCACGCTCGCCGACGACGGCCGGCGGGTCATCCCGGTCGTCCGTCGGCTGCTGGCGGACGGCACGACGCCGGTCGGCCTGTACCGGACGCTCGGCGGGGGGCGTCCCGGGACGTTCATCCTCGAGTCGGCGGAGGTGGACGGGACGTGGGCCCGGTACTCCTTCGTCGGCGTCGGCGCCCGCGCGACCCTGACGGTCGACGGCGGCCAGGCGGTCTGGCTCGGTGACGTCCCGGTCGGTGTCCCGACGTCGGGCGACGTCGTCGAGGTCCTCGGCGCCGTGCTCGAGGTGCTCCGTACGCCGTCGATCCCGGGCCTGCCACCGCTGACCGGCGGGCTCGTCGGGGCGCTGGGCTGGGACGTCGTGCGGCACTGGGAGCCGACGCTGCCCGCGCGGGCGCCCGACGAGCTGGGCATCCCCGAGGTGTCGCTGAGCCTCGCCACGGACCTGGCGGTCGTGGACCACGTGGACGGGACCGTGTGGCTCGTGGCCAACGCGATCAACGCGGACGCGACGGACGAGCGGGTGGACGAGGCGTACGCCGACGCCGTCGCCCGGCTGGACGCGATGCAGGCGGCGTTGTCGTCCCCGGTCGCCAGCCCGCCCGCGGTGCTCACGGACGGGGTCGAGCCGGGCCTGGAGTTCCGGACCCGCCGCGAGCACTTCGAGGCGGCGGTCCGTGCCGGGCAGGAGGCGATCCGCGACGGCGAGGTCTTCCAGGTGGTCGTCAGCCAGCGGCTGGACCTGGACTGCCCGGCGGACCCGCTCGACGTGTACCGCGTGCTGCGCACGATCAACCCGAGCCCGTACATGTACTACATGGCGCTGCAGGACGCGGCCGGCACGCCGTTCGCCGTGGTCGGCTCCAGCCCCGAGACGCTGGTCAAGCTGACCGACGGGCACGTCACGACGTTCCCGATCGCCGGCTCCCGGCCGCGGGGTGCCACGCCCGAGGCCGACGCCGCGCTGGCCGCCGAGCTGCTCGCCGACCCCAAGGAGCTGGCCGAGCACGTCATGCTCGTCGACCTGTCGCGCAACGACCTCGTCAAGGTGTGCGTGCCGACGACCGTCGAGGTCGTCGACTTCATGGCGGTCCGCCGGTTCAGCCACATCATGCACATCTGCTCGACGGTGGTGGGACGCCTGCGGCCCGACGCGACGGCCCTGCAGACGCTGACGGCGACCTTCCCGGCCGGGACCCTCTCCGGGGCACCGAAGCCGCGGGCCGTGGCCCTCATCGACGAGCTCGAGCCGGCTCGCCGCGGCATCTACGGCGGCACCGTCGGGTACTTCGACTTCGCCGGGAACATGGACATGGCCATCGCGATCCGCACGGCCCTGATCCGCGGTGGCCGGGCCAGCGTGCAGGCGGGTGGCGGCATCGTCGCGGACTCGGTGCCCGCGCTCGAGTACGCGGAGTCCCGCAACAAGGCGGCGGCCGCCGTGCGGGCGGTCCAGCTCGCCGCGCGCCTGCGGCCCGCGGACCCGGCGCCTGCAC
>JAEWQZ010000036.1 GCA_023460255.1 Actinomycetes bacterium | reverse complement strand
GGCCGATGTGGCTCTGCGCGGCCCGGGCGGCGACGTCGGCCACCGCCGGGTCGACGCCGTCCCGCGCCACGAGCAGCGCGGCGACGTCCGCGACCGGCGGCACCCGCAGGACCACGCCGCGGCACCGCGACCTGATGGTCACCACGACGTCCTGGGGGCTCGGCGCGCAGAGCAGCCATACCGTGCGTGGCGGCGGCTCCTCGATGGCCTTGAGCAGCACGTTCGACGTCCGCTCCGTCATCCGGTCCGCGTCCTCGAGGACGACGATCCGCCACCGTCCCTGGGCGGGCGACCGCTGCGCGACGCCGATGAGGTCGCGCACCTCGTCGATGGAGATCGTCACCTTCTCGGTCGCCACGACCGTGACGTCGGCGTGCGTGCCCGCCGTCGTCGTCGTGCAGGCGAGGCAGGAGCCGCAGCCACCCGCCTCGCACTGGAGCGCCGCGGCGAAAGCGCGCGCCGCCACCGACCGGCCGGAGCCCGGCGGCCCGGTGAGCAGCCACGCGTGGGTCATCGCCGCCGGGTCGGCGACGGCGCCTCGGAGCACGGCCACCGCGTCGGGCTGCCCGACGACCGCGTCCCACACGCTCACGGTGCGATCCCGAGCAGCTGCGCGACGCGCGCGCTGACCTGCGCGGCGATGTCCTGGGCGGGCGCGGCCGCGTCGAGCACGAGCCACCGGCCCGGGTCCGCCGCGGCCCGGTCGAGGAAGGCCCGGCGCGTGCGCTCGTGGAACTCCGCCCCGGCGCGCTCCAGGCGGTCCGGCTCCGCGGTGAGGCGCGCCAGGCCCACGGCGGGGTCGAGGTCGAGGAGCACCGTGAGGTCGGGCAGCAGCCCCTCCACGCCCCACAGGTTCAGCCGCTCCACGGCGTCGGCCCCCAGCTCCCGGCCCACGCCCTGGTAGGCGACCGAGGAGTCGAGGAACCTGTCGGACAGCACGACGGCCCCGCGCTCGAGCGCCGGCCGCACGACGGTGGCGACGTGGTGCGCGCGGTCGGCGGCATAGATGAGCGCCTCGGCGCGGGGCGCCACGTGGTCGCCGTGCATGACGACGCGGCGCAGCTCCAGCCCGAGGGGTGTGCCGCCCGGCTCCCGCGTCGTGACGACCTCCCGGCCGTGCGCGGCCAGCCACTGCGCGAGGAGGCGCAGCTGGGTCGACTTGCCGACGCCGTCGCCCCCCTCGAACGAGACGAACGTGCCGGGGTGCGCGCGGGGCGACGAGCCGTCGGGCAGGTCGGTCCGGGCGGGCCTGGCGGGCCGGGCGGGCACAGTCACGGCGTCAGGCTAGTCGGCGCGGGCGACAGGGGCCGTCGTCCTGCTCCGCCGTCCGGCTCCGTCGTCCGGCCCCGGCTCACTCGCCCGGGTAGACGACGCCGACCTGCCGGCGGACCTCGTCGAGGGTCGCCATGACCTCGAGCGTGTTGTCCAGCGTGATGACGGGCGACTCGGTCTGGCCGGCGGCGATCCGGCGGGCGACCTCGGCGATCTGGTACTGGAAGCCGCCGTCGACCTCCTTGTAGTAGTCCCAGGTGGCGCCGTCGTTGCGGATGACGGAGAAGGAGGTCGGGCGGTAGAAGTCGCCGTCGATCTCGATGCGGCCCTCGCTGCCGAACACCACGCCCGTCGTCGCGGTCTTGGCCAGCGACGTCGTGTGCAGCGAGGCCTGGACGTCCGGGCCGAAGCCCAGCGCCATGCTGATCTGGCCGTCGACGCCCGTCGGCGTGAGCGAGCCGACGGCCGCGACGCGGTCCGGGACGCCGAACAGGTCGTGCGCGAAGCTCACCGGGTACACGCCGAGGTCCAGCAGGGCGCCGCCCGCCAGCTCCGGGTTGTGGATGCGGTGGCTGGCCGGGCGGTCCGCGAACGCCTGCCCGTGGTCGGCGATGAAGCCGACGGGCTCGCCGATGTCGCCGCGGCGCACGAGCTCCCGCAACGCCACGACGTGCGGCAGGAACCGCGTCCACATGGCCTCCATGCAGAACACGCCCGCGGCGCGGGCCGCGTCGACGACCTCCTGGGCCTCGGCGAGGTTGCGCGTGAAGGACTTCTCGACCAGGACGTGCTTGCCCGCGGCGATCGCCATCAGCGCGTGCTCGCGGTGCTCGCTGTGCGGGGAGGCGACGTACACGGCGTCGACGTGGGGGTCCTCGACGAGGGCGTCGTAGCCGACGTGCACCGTCGGGATCCCGTGCTGCGTCGCGAAGCGCGAGCCGCGGTCCTTGTTGCGGGACCCGACCGCGACCAGCTGGGCGCGGGTGTACCGGTTGACGGCCGTCGCGAAGACACCGGCGATACCGCCCGCGGCCAGGATGCCCCAGCGCAGCGGCGGCGCTGTGCGGGGGTCCTCGGTGTGCAGGGCATGGGCGGGGGCGGTGGACGAGGCGGAGGTCGGCGTCGACGTCATGGCGACCAGGCTAGTGCGCGGTGGTGCCGGACTCATCAGCGGGCCCCGGGGTGCCCGCGGGCCTACTCTCGGCGCGTGGGTGGACGGGTGCTGGTGTGCGGACTGGCGACGCTCGACGTCGTGCAGACCGTCGAGCGGGTGCCCGGGGCCAACGAGAAGGTCGTCGCGGCCGGGCTGGCCGTCGCCGCGGGTGGGCC
>JAEWQZ010000035.1 GCA_023460255.1 Actinomycetes bacterium | reverse complement strand
GTCGTGGGCCGGCTGACGGCACAGGTCGGCCTGGGGGACGCGGACCCCGTCACGCACCTGGTCGCCGACGGCGACGGACCCGTCGAGCTGCCCGGGCACGGACCCTGTCACCGGCTCGTGGCCGGGTGGTCGGCGGGGACGTCGGGCCGCCTGGTGGTGGCCCGCACGGGGCGCGGCTTCGACGCCGCCGACGGCGAGCTGCTGCGCGGCATGGCCGGCTCCCTCGGCCTCGCGCTCGACATGATCGCGGCGCTGGAGCACGCCGACCGGCAGCAGCGCCTGCTCGGCGTCCTGCTCGAGATCCAGCGCGCCATCTCCCACGGCGAGCCGCTCGCGACGATCCTCACCGCGGTGACCGCCGGGGCGAGCACCGTGCTGAACGGCTGGCCGGTCAGGCTCGTGCTGGACGAGGTCACCGACCCCGACGTCGCTCTCGTCACCGAGCCGCCCGCGCCTCCTCGCGCCGCCGCCCTCGAGGTGCCCGTGCACGTCCACGGCCTGCCCGCCGGCTCACTCGTCGCCGTGCCGCCCGAGGACGCGACGGTCGGGCCCGTCGAGCGCGACCTGCTCCAGGCGTTCGCCGAGCACACCAGCCTCGCGCTCACCGAGGCCCGCACGTTCGAGGCGATGCAGGAGGCCCTGTGGGACCCCCTGACCGGCCTGCCCACCCGTCAGCTCCTCGTCGAACGGCTGCGCACGGTGCTGCGCGAGGCCCCCGACGGCACCTCGCGGGTGTCGGTGCTGCTCGTCCACCTCAACCGCTTCGCCGCCGTCAACGACATCCTCGGCCGGGCGGCCGGCGACGAGCTCCTGCGCCAGGTCACCGAGCGGCTGCTCGCGGCGGTGGACGCCGACGCCACCGTCGCCCGCATCGGCGGCGGGGAGTTCGCGGTGCTCCTCGCCGACGCCGCCGCCGGGACCGCCGAGTCGGTGGCGCACGCGCTCATCGCCGACGTCGAGCGACCCTTCACCGTGCTCGGCACGCTCGTGCACGTCGGTGTCGCGGTGGGCGTGGCGCACGCCGGCGACTGCCCGGACGGCGGTGCCGAACAGCTCCTCAGCAACGCGGACGTGGCCCGCTACCGCGCCCGCGCGGCCTCCACCGGCGCCGTCGTCACCTATGACGGGCAGATGCGCGCAGCCCTCCTCGAACGCCTCGAGATGCAGGCGCACCTCCAGGCGGCGCTCGACCGCCACGAGCTCGTCCTGCACTACCAGCCCATCGTCGAGCTCGACACCGGGCGGTCCACGGGCGTGGAGGCGCTCCTGCGCTGGACGCACCCCGCCCGGGGCGCGGTCCCCCCCACGGAGTTCATCCCGATCGCCGAGGTCACCGGGGCGATCGTGCCGATCGGCAGGTGGGTGCTGCGGACCGCGTGCCACCAGGTCGCGCTGTGGCGGACCGTCGACCCGGGCCTGACGATGAACGTCAACGTCTCCGCGCACCAGCTGCGCGACCCCGGGTTCCCGCAGGACGTGCGCGACGCGCTCGAGACGGCGGGCCTGCCCGGCGAGGCACTCATCCTGGAGATCACCGAGTCGGTGCTCCTCGAGGACGACGAGCAGACGCTCGCCGGGCTGCGGGCGCTGAAGGACCTCGGTGTGGCGGTGGCGCTCGACGACTTCGGCACGGGCTACAGCGCACTGGGCTACCTGCGTCGCTTCCCCGTGGACATCCTCAAGATCGACAGGTCCTTCGTCTCGGGCGAGGGCAGCGAGAGCGACGGCGACCAGCTCGTGCGGACCATCATCGAGCTCGGCCGTGCCTACCGGCTCGAGGTCGTCGCCGAGGGCATCGAGGACGACGCGCAGCGCCGCCGGCTGATCGACCTCGGCTGCAGGCAGGGACAGGGGTACCACTTCGGACGCCCGGCCGACGAGGCGACGATGGGCGCCAGGCTGGCCACGGTGCACCCGCTCGTGCCGCGCCCACGGGACGCCGACCGCGTCACAGCCCGCTGAGGAGCCGCCGCACACCCCGGCGGCTCACACGCCGGCGGCGCAGACCTGCCCGCCCAGCTCCGCCAGCCCGGTGAGGTCGCCGTCCTGGAAGCTGCGCAGGCGACCCGAGTCCTCCGGGTGCATGAGCTGGGTGGGGTCGTCGACGTGATCCAGACCGACCAGGTGCGCCATCTCGTGGTGCAGCACCGAGACGTACGCGGCCTGACCCGTCGGGTCGCGCGGGTAGGTGCGCAGGTCCGTGTCGAGGTACACGAGGCCGGACGTGCGGAACCTCACCCCGGTCCTGGGGTCGATCGCGGTGTGGCTCACGGCGAGGCCGACGACGTCGTCGGCGAAGTCGGTGATGTCGTCGTCGTCGGCCCAGGCGACGAGCACCGGGGCCCACCTGTCGCCGTAGGTCTCGGGCAGGTAGGCGAGGCGGTCGAGGTCCGGCACCTCGGTCGTCTCGCCGTCGTAGACGAACACCAGCCCGGTCGCCGCGGAGAGCTCGCCGAGAGCGTCGAGGAGCAGGTCCTCGAACCCGTCGGGGGCGCCGGTGGGGTTGAGCACGACGTGCACGGGACGGCACGGCGACCACGTGACGGGGACCTGGTCCCCGTCGAGGAGCTGGGTGTCGAGGAACGCGTAGCTGTCGTCCTCCTCCAGCACGTCCGGCAGCGGCGCGAGGCGGGCCCCGGCCTCCTCGAACCCGGGCCGCGGCGCCGTCCGGCCCGTCGACACGGGGTCCGGCAGATCGGTCGGGTCCGCGACCCGCACCCGGGCCGCAGGGTCGTCCACCACCTCGAGCTCGGCTTGCCCGGACCCCGTCAGGAGGTCGATGCCGACGACGACCCCCACCATCACCAGGGCCCACACGACGACCGTCGCGACGATCGCCGGCCCGTTGCCGCGGCGACGCGGGCGAGGCCCCGGGACCATGGGCGGCGGCCAGCCGCCGGGAGCCGGGGGCCACTGGGGGTGGGTCGGCGGCGGGTAGCCGGGGGTGTACGCGGGCGGCGGGTAGCCGGAGCCAGGCGGGGCCGGCGGCCAGCCC
>JAEWQZ010000034.1 GCA_023460255.1 Actinomycetes bacterium | reverse complement strand
CACCACGCCCGACGCTGGCGCCGTCGTCCGCCGGGCGACGCAGGTTCGCCGACGCCGGCGCGCCCTGGCGACGGGTGCGGTGGCCGTGCTCGTGGTCGTCGGCGTGGCGGTCACCGGCGGGCTGCTGCAGCGCGCGACGACGTCCCCGCCGGCGGCGGACTGGCCGGTCTACGGGTCCGTGGCCGCCCTGGCCGAGCGAGCGGACCTCGTGATGGAGGGGACGGTGCTCGACGAGCGCGCCGAGGACGTCGACATCGACCTCGGGCCGCGCGAGGACCTCATGGCGATGATCGTCTACCGGCTCGACGTGGGGCGCACGTACCTGGGCGACGCGGCGCCCGGCGACGTGGTCGAGGTGAGCGTCATGGCGCCCGCCGGGCAGGCGACGCTGGAGCCGCGGCTGGACGTCGGCGGCACCTACGTGCTCTTCCTCGCCGAGTCCTTCGACGGTCGCCCACGCGCCATGCTCAACCCGTTCGAGGCCGCGTACCTCGTGACGGAGGACGGCGCCCTGGAGCCGGTCACCGCCGACGACGGGTTCGCGCTCACCGTCACCCGGGCCGACCTCGAGGCCCTCGAGCCCTGAGCCGGCTCAGCTCGGCGCCGGGTGGCCCCGCTCGGCGAGCTCGGCGAGGCGGGAGAGCGTGCGCAGGTACTTCTTGCGGTACCCGCCACGCAGCATCGCCTCGGTGAACAGGCCCTGCGTGCCGCAGCCGCCCAGGAGCACCGGCACGTCGCGGTCGTAGAGCCTGTCGACGAGGACCACGACCCGCAGGGCGTCGGCCTGGTCGGTCAGGGGCCGCACGCCGGTCAGGCCGAGCCGTCCGACGCCGTCGAGGAGGGCCCCGTACCGGACCGGGTGCACGTCGCGCAGGTGGGCGACCAGCGCGCCGAAGTCCTCGCAGGCGCCGTCGGGCACGCCGGACAGGGCCGCCCGGACCTCCTCGTCGGGCAGGCCGGGCGAGGCGTGCGGCGCGGTCCGGTGGCGGTAGTCGGGCCCGTCGATGCGCAGCACCTCGAAGCGGTCGGCGAGCGCCTGGATCTCCCGCAGGAAGTCCTCCGCGGCGAAGCGACCCTCTCCCAGCTGCTCGGGCAAGGTGTTCGACGTCGCCGCGAGGGCCACGCCGTGGTCGGAGAGCTCGCGCAGCAGGCGCGACATCAGCACCGTGTCACCCGGGTCGTCCAGCTCGAACTCGTCGATGCACACGAGTCGGCGGTGCGCCAGGGAGCGGACCGTCGCGGGGAACCCGAGGGCGCCCACCAGGTGGGTGTACTCGACGAAGGTGCCGTACACCGCCGCCACGGGCCCGACGGCGTGCGCGAGGGCCGCGAGCAGGTGCGTCTTGCCCACCCCGAACCCGCCGTCGAGGTAGAGGGCGGGCGGCACGACCCGACGACGCGGGCGCCAGCGGGACGCGCGGGGCGCCGCCAGCACGTCCGCCACCTCCGACATCCGGGCCAGCGCGACCGCCTGGCTGGGATGGGCCGGGTCGGGCCGGTACGTGTCGAACCGCGCCCCGGCGAAGTGGCGCGGCGGCACGAGCGACGACGCGAGCCTGTCGGCCGGCACCTGAGGTCGACGACCGGTCAGCGCTGGTGTCACGCGGGCGAGCCTAGGCCAGCGCGAGCGGCTAGCGTCGGGGCATGGCCAGCCCACCGGCGCTCGACGTCCTCCTGCCACCGCAGCAGCCGTCAATCGGGCCGGACGACGTCGCGGAACTGGCCGACGTGTACACGGCGCCGCACCTGCCGTGGCTGCGCGCGAACATGGTCGCGACCCTCGACGGCGCCGCCACGGGCCCCGACGCGCGCTCGGGCTCCATCAACGATGCCGCGGACCACCGCGTCTTCGAGGCACTGCGGGCATGGGCGGACGTCGTGCTCGTCGGGGCCGGCACCGTCCGGGCCGAGGGCTACCGCGCGCCGCGCACCCCGGACCACTGGCTCGCGATGCGGCGCCGCGAGAGTCGCGCCGACCACCCGCCGCTCGCCGTCGTCACGGCGTCGGGCGACCTGCCGGACGCGCTCCTCACCGACGACCCCGCCCCGTGGGTCGCGACGTCGGCGGACGCCCCGGGCCTGGCGCGCCTGCGGCAGCGGCTGCCCGCCGAGCGCCTGCTGGTGCACCACGGCCCGGTGGACCTCACCGCCCTGCGGTCCGCCCTGGTCGGTGCGGGTCTGACGAGGATCCTCGCCGAGGGCGGTCCGACGCTGCTCGGGGAGCTCCTCGGCGCGCACCTGGTCGACGAGCTCTGCCTGACGTGGAGCCCGCTCCTGGTCGGCGGCCCGGCGCCGCGCCCCGTCGACGCGCCCGGGTGGCTCGACCCACCGACCGGGGCAAGGCTGACCACCCTGCTGCACGCCGAGGGCGTGCTGCTCGGCCGCTGGCTCCTGTCGGACTGACCGCCGCCGCGGAGCCCGAGGGGACGACGCCGCACCGCACCGCTACGCTCCCCCCGTGAACGAGATCGTCGTCGTCCTCACCGAGGACGCCCTGACCGACAGCGACGTGGCCCAGATCACCGGGCTCTACGCCGGCAGCGACCCCGTGCGGGACGTGGAGTTCCATGTGCTCGTCCCCGCGGACACCGAGCAGAACATGCTCGCGTCGCTGGTGGACCACCTGAGCCTGGGCGACCTGCGCGCGGCCCTCGACGCCGCCCTCGGGCGGGAGCCCGAACCGGCGGAGGCCCGCGCGGACGCCGCCGACCAGCTCGCGACGAGCCTCGCGGCGTTCGCCGCCGCGGGCGCCACCGCCGACGGCGTCGTGGTCGCCGACGACCCGTTGCCCGCGCTCCGGGCGGTGGTCGCGGACCGCGAGGTCAGCGAGATCGTCGTCGTGACGCTCCCCCACGCGCTCGAGGACACGTTCCACCGCGACTGGGCGTCACGGGCGCGCGAGGAGCTCCAGGTCCCGGTGCTGCATCTTTACGCGGGGACCAGCCGGCTCGGCTGACCTGCCGACTCAGCCCCGGACGCGCCGCCCCGCGCGCTCGATCGTGCGCCGGGCGAGCACGTCGAGGGAGTCCACGAGCGCCCGGTCGGCCGCCAGGAGGTCGAGGTCGGCTGCGACGACGGAGAGCTCCGTGCAGCCGAGGACGACGGCCTGGGCACCGCGCTCGCGCAGGGAGCCCACCAGGCCGTGGAACGCGGGCACGTCCACGGGCCGACCCGCCTTGACCTGCTCGTAGATGATCCGCATGAGCGCGGCCTGCTCCCGCTCGTCGGGCAGCACAGCCTGCGCGCCGACGGCCGCGAGGGCGTCCTGGTACACGGCGGCCCGCACGGTGCCCGTCGTCGCCAGCAGGCCGACGGCGCGGGGGGTGCCGACGCGCCGGACGACCTCGGCCACCGTCTCGGCGACGATGCTGACCAGTGGGATCTCGACGGCCGCCTCGATCTCCTGCGTGAAGTGGTGCGCCGTGTTGCACGGCAGGACGAGGAACGCGGCGCCGAACGCGGCCAGGCGGCGGGCGTCGTCGGCCATCACCGGGCCGGGGTCGTCGGTGGACGTGCCCAGGATGAACGCCGTCCGGTCCGGGATGGAGGCGTGGTCGAGCACGACCATGTCGAGGTGGTCCTGGTCCCGGTCGGCCTGCGTGAGGCGGACCACCATGTCCAAAAAGTACGCGGTCGCCTGCGGCCCGACGCCGCCGATCACCCCGACGAGCGGGCCCGGTCCGTCGGTCCAGGGGGGCAGCGAGGTCACACCTCATCGTAGGGCGTCGGCTCTGCCGGGCGGCCGGTCGGGCCGTCGGTGGGGCGGGTGCGGGCGGTCGGCCCCGGTCCGCCTGGCGCCCCTAGGATGGCGTGGCGCCCGCAGCCGCCGCCGACGAACGGAGACCCGGCCGGATGACCTACGGCAACGACGACTTCGTCCCGATCATCCTGGGCACCAACATCAACGCCTACACGATGGCGCGCTCGCTGCACGAGGCGTTCGGCGTGCGCTCGCTCGCACTGGGCCGGTTCCCGCTGCGCGAGACCGCGCACTCGGCGATCCTCGACGTACGCGCCTACCGTGACTTCGACCAGCCCGACGTCATCGTCGACACGCTCGTCGCGCTGGCCGACGAGCTGCCGGGTCGCACGCGGCTCCTCATCCCGAACATCGAGTTCTACGCGACGGTCCTGCTCGAGCACCGGGAGCGCCTCGCGGAGCACTACGTCATCCCGCTGGTCGACGCCGCGCTCGCCGCGCGCGTCATGGACAAGGCCGACTTCGCCCGGACCTGCGCCGAGCTCGGCGTGCCGCACCCCGCGACCGTCGTCGTCGCCCCCGAGGACCGCGGCGACCCCGCGCTGGGGGCCGACCTGCCGTTCGGCTACCCCGCGATCCTCAAGCCGGCGGACACCGACACCTACCCCCGCATCCAGTTCGAGGGCAAGCAGAAGGTCTACCTCGTCGCCGACGCCGCCGAGCTCCGGTCCGTGGTCGGCCGCATCGACCGTGCCGGCTACCGCGGCGACCTCATCGTGCAGGAGTACCTCGACGGCGACGAGACGGTGATGCGGGTCGCGAACGCGTACTGCGACAGCAGCGGCCGGATGCGGGCCCTGTCCGTCGGCCAGGTCGTGCTCGCCGAGCGGGACCCGCGGTGGGCCGGCAACTACAACGCGGTGCTCTCCGTCGAGGACGCCCCGCTCGCCGGCGCCATCCGACGGCTGCTCGACGGCCTCGGCTTCGTGGGGGCCGCGAACTTCGACGTGATGGTCGCGCGCGACGGGACGAGCCGGATCCTCGAGCTCAACCTGCGACTCGGCGCGTGCCACGGCTACGCCCTCGCCGCCGGCGTCAATCTCACCCGGTGCTACGTCGACGACCTGGTCTACGGACGACAGCTCCCGGACGTCGTGACCGTCGACGAGCGGCTCTGGGTGAACATGCCGTATCCCGTCGTGCTGGCGCACACCCCGCGGGCCCTCCGCGGCCGGGTGCGCGCGGCCGCGCGGCGCGGCGTCGCCCACGCGCTGCGCTACCGCGCCGACCGTGGCCTGCGGCGCCTCCTCGACGTGACGCGCATCGACCTGCGCCACACCCTGGACTACCTGCGCCATCCGGCGCTGCGCCTCAGCCCAGGGCGCTGAGGACGTCGGCGGCCGTCGCGCGGGCCTGCTCGGGCGTCACGTCGGTCGGCAGGTTCACCACCCGCGCGACGAGGTCCTCGGTGACCCTCAGCGACCCGTCGCCGGGCCGGTACCCGTAGACCCGCGGGTCCACGGGGCCAGGGAACAGCGCCGGCCGGTACCACCGGCCCGGGCGGGCCCCCGAGGCGGCCAGCGCCGCGAACACGCGGTCGGCGGAGGCGGCGTCGGGGGCGAAGAACGGGAAGCGCAGCAGCGGGCTGTCGGGGTCGATCGCCGCAGGGACCTGGACCCTGCCCGCGAGGGTGGCGAGGTAGGCCCCGACTGCGGCCGACCGCCGGGCCTCGTTCGCCCCGAGTGCCGGCAGCGCCGCAGCCACCTGGGCGGTCATCCAGGCCGAGGGGCGCGTCGGCGCAGCCGCCAGCCCGCCCCGGCGCTCGACCTCGGCGATCGGGGGCTCGAAGGCCCCGACGCGGGTCAGGGCGGACCTGACGCGGGACGCGGCACCCGCCGGGAGCCGGTTGAGTGCGCGGACGGTGGTCCGGTTCACGCGCGCGAGGGCGGCGAGCCGCCCGCCGACCACCGGCAGTGCGCCGAGCTCGGACACGATGCGCTCCCGCACCGCCGGCTCGCCCAGCGCCGGGTTCACCCACACGGCCCCGCCGAAGCGCGTCGGCAGGACCTTCTCCACCCCGAACGAGTGCACGGAGACGTCGGCGAGCGGTGCACCGTCGGCGGACCGGGCGAGCCGGGCTGCGCAGTGCGCCGAGTCCTCGACGAGCAGGGCCCCGGCGGCGTCGGCCACCGCGCGCAGCCTGCGCGCACGCGGCTCGTCGACGATCCCGAAGGTGTGCTGGAGCATGACGGCGTGTGCGGAGGGCGGCTGGAGCCCCTCGGGATCGATCGCGACGCTCTCCGGCGAGACCTCCGCGTAGACGGGCCGCAGGCCGGACACGAGCACGGGGTCGACGGCCGTCGCGCACGTGAACACCTGCGTGACCACCTCGCCGGGACCACGTACGGCGCCGAGCGCGGAGAAGACCACCTGGAGCCCGTACCGGGCCTTGACGACGAGGAACCAGTCCTGCGGCGCCGTCCCCGTGCGGTCCGCGAGCAGCCTGGTGACCTGCTCCTCGGCAGTGCTGCTGGTGCTGCTGGTGCTGCTGGTGCTGCTGGTCATCGGCTCCGGGTCCTGCGGACGGGGCGGCCGGCCGGCCACGCGACCGCACCACACTAGCGCCGGGCCGCGGCGGCACCGAGGGGCCCGCGGGGCCCGAGGGGCCCGCGCGCCGGTGCCTCGATACGATGGCCCGCGTGCCCCCCACCACCCCCGAGACCGTCGTCGACGTCGTGACCGACCGCCGGGAGTGGGACGCCCTGGTCGAGTCCCTCGGCGGCCACCCCCTCCAGCTGTGGGGCTGGGGCGAGGTGAAGGCCACGGGGGCCTGGCGTCCGCACCGGCTGCGGGTCCGGGTGGGTGACCGGCCCGTCGGGGCGGCGCAGGTGCTCGTCCGCCGGCTGCCGCTCCCCTTCCGGGCGCTCAGCCACGTCCCTCGCGGC
>JAEWQZ010000033.1 GCA_023460255.1 Actinomycetes bacterium | reverse complement strand
GTACGGGCGTCGGTCACCCGGCCAGGGTACGGTCCCGCCCCCGACCGCCTCGCGCCGGCCCGACGGCGCGGCCCGGGCCACCGGAGCCCTCGCGAGGTGCAGACAGTGTGCAGGGCCGGTGACGGGGGCCGGACCCACGAGGCCAGGCGGTGGCGGCGGCCCTACGATGGCGCGATGGCCATCCTGCCGCGCATCGGCTCGCCGACGGACCTGCGCGCCCTGGACCGGGCCGACCTCGAGCGGCTCGCCGCGGAGATCCGCCACTTCCTCGTGCACTCGGTCTCGCGCACCGGGGGTCACCTGGGCCCGAACCTCGGCGTGGTCGAGCTCACGCTCGCCCTGCACCGGGTGTTCACCTCGCCCAGGGACACCATCGTGTTCGACACCGGTCACCAGGCGTACGTGCACAAGCTGTTGACCGGGCGGTCGGACTTCTCCGGGCTGCGTCAGCGTGGCGGCGTCTCCGGGTACCCGAACCGCACGGAGTCGCCGCACGACGTCGTGGAGAACTCCCACGCGTCCACGGCGTTGTCCTGGGCCGACGGCATCGCCAAGGCGTACGCGCTCAAGGGCAGCGTGGACCGGCACGTCGTGGCCGTGATCGGCGACGGTGCGCTCACGGGAGGCATGGCCTGGGAGGCGCTGAACAACATCGCTGCGGGTCAGGACCGCCGCCTCGTCATCGTCGTCAACGACAACGGACGCTCCTACGACCCGACCATCGGCGGCTTCGCGGAGCACCTGGACCGTCTGCGCACCGCGCGTTCCTACGAGGACGTCCTGGCCTGGGGCAAGCGCGCCCTGCGCCGGTCCGGGCCCCCCGGCCGGCTCGTCTACGGCGCGCTGCACGGCATGAAGAAGGGCATCAAGGACGTCGTCGCGCCGCAGGGCATGTTCGAGGACCTGGGCCTGAAGTACGTCGGCCCCGTCGACGGGCACGACGTCGCCGCCGTCGAGCGGGCGCTGCGCCTCGCCCGGGACTTCGGCGGGCCGGTCATCGTGCACTGCATCACCGAGAAGGGCCGCGGCTACGTGCCCGCGGAGCAGGACGTCGCCGACAGGTTCCACGCGGTCGGGCAGATCCACCCGGAGACTGGCCTGCCGGTCGCGCCGTCGCGCTTCGGCTGGACGTCGGTGTTCGCCGACGAGATCGTCACGATCGGCCACCGGCGACCGGACGTCGTGGCGGTGACGGCGGCCATGCTCCAGCCGGTCGGGCTCGCGCCGTTCGCGGAGGAGTTCCCGTCCCGGGTGTTCGACGTCGGGATCGCCGAGCAGCACGCGGTGACGTCCGCGGCCGGGATGGCGTTCGCGGGGCTGCACCCGGTCGTCGCGGTGTACGCCACCTTCCTCAACAGGGCGTTCGACCAGGTGCTCATGGACGTCGCGCTGCACAAGGCCGGCGTGACGTTCGTGCTCGACCGGGCCGGGCTGACCGGCGACGACGGGCCGAGCCACAACGGCGTGTGGGACATGGCCTGGCTGCGGCTGGTGCCGGGTCTGCACCTGGCGGCGCCACGGGACGAGGAGACCCTGCGCGCGGCGCTGCGCGCGGCGGTCGAGATCGACGACGCGCCGAGCGTCGTGCGCTTCCCGAAGGGGCCGTTGCCGACACCGCTGCCCGCCGTCGACACCGTCGAGGGCGTGGACGTGCTGGTCCGCACCGAGGGCGAGGGGCCGCGGGTCCTGCTGGTCGGCGTCGGGCCCATGGCCGCGACGGCGGTGGGTGCCGCCGAGGTGCTCGCCGCGGCGGGCGTGGCGGCGACGGTGGCCGACCCCCGGTGGGTCCTGCCGGTGCCGAGCGCGCTGGTCAAGCTGGTGGGGGAGCACGACCACGTGCTCGTCGTGGAGGACGGCCTGGTCGACGGCGGCGTCGGCGCGATGCTCGCGCAGCGCTGCGCCGAGGCGGGCCTGACGACGCCGGTCCGTGCCGTCGGCGTCCCGGTCGCGTTCCCCGGGCACGCGACGCGTGGTCAGCTGCTCGAGGAGCTCCGGCTGCGCGCCGAGGACGTCGCCCAGCACGTCCTCGTCGGACTGTCCCGCCCCGGCGACTGAGGGCCAGGGGAGCGCAGACCCTCGACAGGAGGGTTATCCACGGAGGGGTGACCGTCCGGCCCCGGGCGAAAGTGACCTACGTCACTGATTCATCCCATGTTCCGGCCCGAAGGTCCCAGGTCATCCCATGTCTGCCTTCGTAGCGTTGAACTACCGACGCAGACAGGGAGTATGGCGATGGCGATCAGCACCGAGACGCAGTCAGTGGTCACCGAGGCCTGGCGCGGGTTCGTCCCGGGCCCGTGGTCGCAGAGCGTGGACGTGCGCGACTTCATCCAGCGCAACTACACCCCGTACACCGGCGACGCGGGCTTCCTGGCCGGTCCCACGACGCGGACCACCGGCGTCTGGGCGCGGCTGCTCGCGATGTTCCCCGCCGAGCGCGAGCGCGGGATCTACGACGTCGACCCCCACACGCCGTCGACCATCACCTCGCACGCCCCCGGGTACATCGACGAGGCGAACGAGCTCATCGTGGGGCTGCAGACCGACGCCCCCCTCAAGCGCGCGATCATCCCCAACGGGGGGTGGCGGATGGTCGAGGGTGCCCTGGCGACCTACGGCTACGAGCCGGACGCCGACGTGCGCAAGATCTTCACCGAGTACCGCAAGACCCACAACGACGGCGTGTTCGACGTCTACCCGCCGGACGTCCGTGCGGCGCGGTCCTCGCACATCGTCACCGGCCTGCCCGACGCCTACGGCCGCGGCCGGATCATCGGCGACTACCGCCGGGTGCCCCTGTACGGCGTCGACGCGCTCATCGCCGCGAAGAAGGGCGAGAAGGCGGAGCTGGACCTCGAGCGCAGCACCGAGGACGTCATCCGGGAGCGCGAGGAGCTGTCCGAGCAGATCCGGGCCCTGGCGGAGCTGAAGACGATGGCCGCCACGTACGGCTACGACATCTCCGGCCCGGCCGGCACCGCCCGCGAGGCCGTGCAGTGGCTCTACTTCGCCTACCTGGCGGCCGTGAAGGAGCAGAACGGCGCCGCGATGTCGCTCGGGCGCACCTCGACCTTCCTGGACGTCTACCTCGAGCGCGACATCGCGGCGGGCGTCCTGACGGAGGAGCAGGCGCAGGAGCTCATCGACGACATGGTGATCAAGCTGCGGATCGTGCGGTTCCTGCGCACCCCGGAGTACGACGCCCTGTTCTCCGGCGACCCGACGTGGGTGACCGAGTCGATCGGCGGCATGGGCGCCGACGGGCGCACGCTTGTCACCCGCACGTCGTTCCGCTACCTGCAGACGCTGTACAACCTCGGCCCGGCCCCCGAGCCGAACCTGACGGTGCTGTGGAGCAACGACCTGCCCGACGGGTTCAAGAGGTTCTGTGCGCAGGTCTCCATCGACACCTCCGCGATCCAGTACGAGTCCGACGAGCTGGTCCGGGAGCAGTGCGGCGACGACGCGGCGATCGCCTGCTGCGTGTCGGCGATGACCGTCGGCAAGCAGATGCAGTTCTTCGGTGCCCGCGTCAACGTCGCCAAGGCGCTCCTGTATGCGATCAACGGCGGCCGGGACGAGCTGACGGGCAAGCAGGTCGCCCCGCCGCGGCCGGCCCTGACCGGTGACGTGCTCGGGTTCGACGAGGTCTGGGCCGCGTACGACTCGCTCCTGGACTGGCTGGCCGAGACCTACGTGGACGCCCTGAACTGCATCCACTGGTCGCACGACAAGTACGCGTACGAGCGCATCGAGATGGCCCTGCACGACCGGGCCGTCGTCCGGACGATGGCGTGCGGCATCGCCGGCCTGTCCGTCGCGGCGGACTCCCTGTCGGCGATCAAGTACGCGACGGTGCGCCCGGTGCGCGACGAGTCGGGCCTGGTCACGGACTACGAGGTGGAGGGCGACTTCCCGACCTACGGCAACGACGACGACCGCGTCGACGACATCGCCGTGGACCTCGTCCGCCGCTTCATGGCCAAGATCCGCCGGCAGCCGACGTACCGGAACGCCAAGCACACGCAGTCGGTGCTGACGATCACCTCGAACGTGGTCTACGGCAAGCACACCGGCAACACCCCGGACGGTCGCCGCAAGGGCGAGCCGTTCGCGCCGGGCGCCAACCCGATGAACGGCCGCGACGCGCACGGCATGCTCGCCTCGGCCCTGTCGGTCGCGAAGCTGCCCTACGAGGACGCCGAGGACGGCATCTCGCTCACCTCGACGGTGGTGCCCTCCGGCCTGGGTCGGACGCGTGACGAGCAGGTGACCAACCTCGTCGGGCTCCTGGACGCGTACAACGTCAGCCAGGGCTTCCACATGAACATCAACGTGCTGAACCGGGAGACGCTCGAGGACGCGATGGAGCACCCGGAGAACTACCCGCAGCTGACGATCCGCGTGTCGGGCTACGCCGTGAACTTCGTGCGGCTCACCCGCGAGCAGCAGCTGGACGTCCTCTCGCGCACGTTCCACGGCGGCGTCTGACCGGACCTGACCCGGGCCGGGCCGGGGTGTGGCGCAGGTCACACCCGGCCCGGACCGGGCATGGACATTCGTCCCATGTATTCATGGGACGACCGACGGAGACTGATGTCATGACCAGCACAGACCTGCGGACGGTGCTGAACCAGGTCGGCGCGCCCATCGTCGAGCTCGGCACGCCGCTGGTCGGCGGGGCCGCATCCCGCACCCGGGCCGGCACCGCCGGACTGGACCTCGCCGACGTCGAGCGGACCGAGAAGTTCGCCCTCGTGCGCGCGGGCGACCTCGGCTCCGTGCACTCCTGGGAGCTCGTCACGGCCGTGGACGGGCCGGGGACGCGCCTGACGACGTTCCTGGCCGGCTGCCCGCTGCGCTGCCTGTACTGCCACAACCCCGACACGATGGAGATGCGCCGGGGCGAGCCGGTCCTGGCCGACGAGGTGCTCGGCCGCCTCGCGCGCTACCGCCCGATCTTCCGCAGCACCGGGGGCGGGCTGACGATCTCGGGCGGCGAGCCCCTCATGCAGCCGGCGTTCGTGCGGCGGCTGCTGCGGGGCGCCAAGGAGCTCGGCGTGCACACGGCGATCGACACGTCCGGCTTCCTCGGCTCGGCCTGCACCGACGACATGCTCGACGATCTCGACCTGGTGCTCCTCGACGTCAAGTCCGGCCTCCCGGAGACCTACCGCCGCGTCACCGGGCGCGACCTGCAGCCGACGCTCGACTTCGGGGCGCGGCTCGCCGCCCACGGCATCGAGACCTGGGTCCGGTTCGTGCTCGTGCCGGGCCTGACGGACGAGGTCGCCAACGTCGAGGCCGTCGCGGAGTACGTCGCCACGCTGAGCACCGTCACCCGCGTCGAGGTCCTGCCGTTCCACCAGATGGGGCGCGACAAGTGGGCGTCGCTCGGCATGACCTACGAGCTCGCCGACACCCCCGCTCCCACGCCCGAGCTCGTCGCCCGTGTGCGCGAGCAGTTCCGGTCCCGCGGCCTGCAGGTCTTCTGACTCACGCCTCGGGCAGGCTGGCGACGCCCGGTTCGTGGAAGGGCCGGCCGGCCGCGCGCGCCGCGTGACCCGTGCGGTCCAGGTGCGGCGTGATGCCGCCGAGGTGGAACGGCCACCCAGCGCCCAGGACCATGCAGACGTCGACCTCCTCCGGCCCGGCGGCCACCCCCTCGTCGAGCAGGGTGGCGACCTCACCGGCCAGCCCCTCGAGCACGACGTCGAGGACCGCCGCGCCGTCCCGCGCACCGGGGCCGCCGGGCACACCGAAAGCCTCCTGCACCCATGGCTCGGGCTCGTCGGTGTCCGGGGACACCAGCGGTCGCCCGTCGTCGGCCAGCCGCGCCAGGCCCGGCGAGCGCCGGTAGCGGGGGCCGAGGCCGTCGTGCAGGGTGTCGAGGACGTGCCCGGCGACGCGCGGTCCCACCAGCCCGAGCAGGGCGAAGGGGCCCATCGGCAGGCCGAGCGGGCGCAGCGCGGTGTCCGCGACCGTCACCGGGGTCCCGTCCTCGACGCACGCGAGCACGTCACCGAGCAGGCGGAGCAGGAGTCGGTTGACGACGAAGCCCGGACGGTCGCCGACCGCCACTGGCGTCTTGCCGAGCCGGCCGGCGAGGGCCATCGCCGTCGCACGCGTCGTCGCGTCCGTGGCGTGCGTGTGCACCACCTCGAGCAGGGGCATCCGGGCGACGGGGTTGAAGAAGTGCAGGCCGACGACCCGCTCGGGATGGCGCAGCGCGGAGGCCATCGCGGTGACCGACAGCGCGGAGGTGTTGGTCGCGAGCATCGTCGTGGGTGCCACGAGGTCCTCGACCTCGGCGAACACCTGCTGCTTGACCGGCAGCACCTCGGTGACCGCCTCGATGACCAGGTCCGCGTCGGCCAGGGCGCCCAGATCGGTGCCGATCGTCACCGAGTCGAGGAGGCGTGCGGCACCCGCCTCGTCGGTGCGGCCGGAGCGGAGCAGGCCCGCGACCTCGCGGCGCACGCGCTCGCGGCCGGCCGCGGCCCGTTCCTCGTCGACCTCGCGCATGGCCACCGGAACACCGAGCCGGCTCGCGACGAGGACGGCCAGCTGGCT
>JAEWQZ010000032.1 GCA_023460255.1 Actinomycetes bacterium | reverse complement strand
CTGCGGCGACCTCCTCCGGCGAGGGCGCCTCGAGGACCTCGAGCAGGCGCCCGTCGGCGGGGTCGAACCAGTACTGCCGGGTCTCTCCGCTACCGGTGATGGGCCTGTCGATCATCGTCGCGGGGCGACCACGGGAGTCCATGACGTCCTCGTGCACGTCGCCGCCCGGCAGGCCCGTGGCGACGTCCCACAGGGCCAGGCGCAGACCGGTGGACGCCGGGCTGCCCCGAAGCAGGCCCAGGGCCGTGTCGAAGACCTTGTCGTCGTCGGTCCCCGCACCGCGACCCGGCTCGATGCTGCCCCGCAGCAGCTGCTCGAGGGCCGCGGGGTCCGTCGGGAGCCGGTCCAGGACGTCCCAGGTGACCAGCGTCCAGCCGTCCGAGGTGACCCGGACGTCGCCGTCCAGGGCCACCGCGTCGAGCTTCAGCGCGCCCCACGACGCCTGTCCCATGGCCCACGCGGGCTCGCCGTCGACGAGCGCGACGCCCGGCTCCGTCCGGCCGTACCAGAGGTCCATCCGGGCGCTCACCGCACCCGCCTCGTCGAGCTCCTCGTACGCGACGTGCCAGAACGGCGCGTCCCGCGGGTCCTCGACGGTGCCGACGTCCTCGGGCCCACCGGCCCAGCCGGCGGGCGGGGTCGACCCGCCACCGCCGTCGGTGCGGCCGGCGGCCCAGGCCGCCCCGGTGGCGACGAGCCCCGCTGCGACGGCGAGCGCCGTCGTCCGCACCAGCACGCGCCGCCGGCGCGCGCGCGGCACGACCCGGGAGGTGTCGACGTCGATCACCGGCGCCACCGCGTCGACGCGCTCGCGGAGCATGGTCACGAATCCCTCGTCCATCAGTCCTCCTCTGCCAGGACGCGGCGGAGCTGGGCGAGCCCGCGCGACGCTGTCGACTTCACGGTGCCGAGCGAGACCCCGAGGTCGGCGGCGACCTCGCGCTCGCTCATGCCCACCAGGTGACGCAGGACGACGACGCGGCGCTGGCGGGCGCTCAGGGTCGCAAGGGCCCGGACCAGGCGGTCCCGCTCCGCGTGCCGGTCCGCCTCGCAGTCCCGCGCCGCCTCGGGTGGCGCGCCGGTGAGGACCTCGCGCCGGTGCTTGCGCCACGTGTCGATCCGCAGGTTCGCCAGCACGCGGCGGGCGTACGCGAGCGGCTCGCGCTCGCGCGCGGTCCCCCAGGCGAGGTACGTCCGGACCAGCGCCTGCTGGACGAGCTCCTCGGCCCGGTGCTCGTTGCCGCACAGGAGCCAGGCGGTGCGCGCCAGGGCGGGGGTCGCCTCGGCCACGAAGGCCGCGAACTCGGCGTCCTTGCCGGTCGAGGACGCCCGGCCGTCGGCGGTCACCGGCAGGATCTCGAACGCGTCGTCCGGGCGGCCTGTCCCTGCGCTGCTGACCATCGTCGCCGTCACACCCTCCTCACGGTCGACACCCCTGGAAGGTTGAGCGTCCCGGCGAAGTCTCCCGCAGCCCCGCACGGTGCTTGACTGGACCCGACGCACCGCCGCCCCGTCGGCGCCGTGCGCGCCGGATCGAGGAGTCGACGATGACAGCTGCGGCCACCCCCACCGCCACCCGCTGGGCCCACCTGGCCGCGCTGGTCACGACGACGGGCGACCGGCCGACGGCTGTCGTGGCCTCACCCGTCGACGGCGGGCCCGTCGGCCAGGTCCCGGTCTGCGCGCCGGACGACGTCGCGCTGGCGGTCGACCGCGCCCGGGACGCCCGGCGCGCGTGGGCGGCGCTGCCGATCGGCCGGCGCTGCGCCGTCGTCCGCCGCTTCGCCGACCTCGTCCTGGAGCACGAGGACGAGCTGCTCGACATCTGCCAGGCGGAGTCCGGCAAGGCGCGGATCAGCGCCTTCGTGGAGCTGGCGGACGTCGTGCTCACCGCGGCGTACTACGCGCGCACGGCGCCCGCGCACCTGCGTGCCCGGCGCCGTCGGGGCGCGATCCCCGTGCTCACGCGGACCGTCGAGCACCGACGGCCGAAGGGGGTGGTCGGCGTCATCGCCCCGTGGAACTACCCGCTGACGCTGGCCGTGTCCGACGCGATCCCCGCGCTCCTGGCGGGCAACGCCGTCGTGCTCAAGCCGGACTCCGCGACGCCCCTGTCGGCCCTGGCCCTGGTGGACCTGCTCCGCGAGGCAGGGCTTCCCGACGACGTGTTCGGCGTCGTGACGGGCCCGGGTCGCGTGCTCGGGCCGGCGATGGTCGACCGCGTCGACTTCGTGATGTTCACCGGTTCCACCGCGACGGGCCGGACCATCGCCGCGGCGTGCGGCGAGCGGCTCATCGGCTTCTCCGCCGAGCTCGGCGGCAAGAACGCCGCAGTCGTCCTGGACGACGCCGACCTCGAGCGCACCGTCGAGGGGTTGGTCGAGGCGTGCTTCGCCAACGCCGGCCAGCTGTGCGTGAGCATCGAGCGGATCTACGCGACCGCCGGCATCCACGACGCGTTCGTCGCGGCCTTCGTCGACCGGGTGCGGCGGATGCGGGTGGGGCCCGGTGCCGGCTGGGACGTCGAGATGGGCTCCCTGGTGAGCGAGGCGCAGCTCGCCACGGTCACCGAGCACGTCGAGGACGCCGTCGCGAAGGGTGCCACGGTGCTCGCCGGCGGCCATCCCGTGCCGGAGCTGGGCCCTCACTTCTACGCACCCACCGTGCTGACCGACGTCCCGGACGACGCGAGCCTGGCCCGGGCGGAGACGTTCGGCCCCGTGGTCGCGGTCTACCCGGTGGCCGACGCCGAGGAGGCGGTGACGCGGGCGAACGACACCGAGTACGGCCTGAACGCGAGCGTCTGGTCGCGCCGGCGGGGGCCCGAGGTGGCCGGCCGCCTGCGCGCGGGCACGGTGAACGTCAACGAGGGCTACGCCGCGGCCTGGGGCTCGCACGACGCGCCGATGGGCGGCGTCGGCCAGTCCGGGGTCGGCCGCCGGCACGGCCGCGAGGGCATCACCAAGTACACGGACGCGCAGACGGTGGCCACCCAGCGCCTGCTCCAGGTCGCGCCGTCGGGTCTGCTCACCGGCGAGCGCTACCACTCGCTCATGCGCCCGGGCGTGCAGGTGCTGCGCCGGCTGCCCTGACGACCACGCGGACGACAGGAGGATCGATGGCACGGGGAACCGCCCTCGCGGGGGCACGGGTGCTGGTCACGGGCGGCGGCAGCGGCCTCGGCCGGCGGCTGGCGATCGGCGCTGCGCGTCGCGGGGCGACGCCGGTGATCTGGGACCTGTCCGCCGAGCGCGCCCTGGCGGTGCGCGACGACATCCGCGCGCACGGGCTGCCCGCGCACGCGCAGGTCGTCGACGTGAGCGACCGCGACGCGGTGACCGCCGCGGCCGAGGAGGCCGGCGCGGTCGACGTCGTCGTGAACAACGCGGGCATCGTCTCCGGGCGCCCGCTGCTCGAGACCTCCGACGCGACGATCGAGCGCACGATGGCCGTCAACGTGCTGTCGCTGTACTGGGTGACGCGGGCGTTCCTGCCGGGGATGGTGGCGCGGCGTCGCGGCACGGTGGTGACGGTGGCGAGCGCGGCGGGTCTCGTCGGCGTCGCGCGGCAGACGGACTACTCGGCGAGCAAGTGGGCGGCCGTCGGGTTCACCGAGTCCCTGCGCGGCGAGCTGCGGCTCGCCGGCAGCGGGGTGCGCACCCTGGTCGTGTGCCCCTACTACATCGACACGGGGATGTTCGAGGGCGTGCGGACGCGGTTCCCGCTGCTGCTGCCGATCCTGCGCGAGGGCGACGTGGCGGCGAAGGTCCTCGACGGCATCGAGCGCGGGCGGCAGCAGATCGTCCTGCCCCCGCTGGTGCGCGTCCTTCCCGCGCTGCGGCTCCTGCCGGTGCCGGCCTTCGACGCGGCGCTGGACCTGTTCGGGATCAACCGCGGGATGGAGCACTTCACGGGACGGCCGGGCGACCGGGCCTGACGGCTCGGCTAGCGTCGGACCGTGCCCATCCACATCGCCGCCGACGGCGCCCGGCTGCACCACGACGTCCTGGGCGACCCCGGCCGCCCACCCCTCGTCGTGCTCGCGGGTGGTCCGGCGCGGCACCCCGACTACCTCGGCGACCTCGCCGGGCTGGGCGGGCCGGCCGGTCGGCGCCGCCTGGTCGTCCCGCACCTGCGCGGTGTCGGCCGCTCCCCCGCCGGGCCGGCGGAGGCGATGTCCCACTGGGCGCAGGCGAGCGACGTCGTCGCGCTCCTGGACCACCTCGGCCTGGACCGCGCCGTGCTGCTCGGGCACTCCGCCGGGTGCCGGCTCACCCTGGCCACCGCCGTCCAGCACCCGCAGCGGGTGGCCGCGCTGGTCCTCGTCACGCCCCCGGGGGCGCCGTTCGTGGCGGCGGACGACATCGACGGGCTCGTGGCGGCGCGCCGCGGCGACCCGGTGTTCGACGCTGCCGTCGCCGCGTGCCTCGAGCCGCGCGAGGTGGCCGACGACGACGCGTACACCGCGTGGCAGCACGAGATGGCGCCGACGACGTACGCGGCGTGGGGCGAGGCCGAGCGGGCGCACGCGTTGTCCGGGCGATGGTCGCTGGCGGCTGCCCGCGCGTTCGGAGCTCCTGCCCCGGACGGGGCATGGGACGGCCTGGCCCAGGTCGACGTGCCGGTCCTGGTCGTCGTCGGCGACGCCGACTGCGCGACGGGCGCCGATGCCGGGCGGGGGCTCGCCGCCCTCGTGCCCCGCGGACGGGTGGAGGTCCTGGCCGGCTGCGGGCACTACCCGTGGGTCGAGCAGCCGGCCGCCTTCCGCGTCGTCGTGGACGGGTTCCTCGACGGGGTCGGTCCCGTCTGAGCGGCCTCCCCTGGCGGGTCGAATCGTTACGAGGATCACCCGCGCCCAGCCGTGCCGTGCCCGCCCGCCCGTGGTGGGATGGCGGTATGACCACCGCACCCCACCCCGGTTCCCCCGACTGGCTGCGCCCGCTGCCCGGCACGCCCCTGACGGTCACGGCGATCTGCGCGGGCGGCTCGCCGCTCGGCAGCATGCCGCGGCTCTACGGCCGCGAGGTGCCCGCCGACGAGGGCATCGCCGTCGCCCGGGCCGTGCTGGAGTCGCCGATCCGGTTCCAGGACACCTCCAACGGGTACAGCGAGGGTGAGAGCGAGCGACGCATCGGCGCCGCGATCCGTGCCGTCGGCGGCCTGCCGCCCGACTTCGTCGTCGGCACCAAGGTGGACCCGCTGGACCGCGACTACTCCGGGGACCGGGTCCGCGCGTCGGTGGCCGAGAGCCGCGAGCGCCTGGGGCTGGACGTGCTCCCCCTCGTCCACCTGCACGACCCCGAGTTCTTCGGCTTCGACGAGATCGCCCGGCCCGGCGGCGCCGTCGACGCGCTCGTCGCGCTCAAGGAGTCCGGCGCCGTCGGGTCCATCGGGCTCGCGGGCGGGCAGGTCCAGGAGATCGCCCGCTACCTCGCCCTCGACGTGTTCGACGTGCTCCTCGTGCACAATCGCTGGACCCTGCTCGACCGGAGCGCCGGCGACCTGATCGAGGAGGCCTCCTCCCGCGGGATGGGCGTGCTCAACGCGGCGGTCCTCGGCGGCGGCCTGCTCGTCCCCGAGCCCACCATCAGCACCTACGGCTACCGCGAGGCGCCGCCCGAGATCCTCGACGCCGTCGCGCAGATGCGCGCCGCGTGCGAGCGGCACGGCACCGACATCACGACCGCGGCCCTGCAGTTCTCGCTCCGGCAGCCGCGCGTCACCTCGACGGTCGTCGGCATGGGGCGGCCCGGGCTCGTCACCGAGACCCTCGAGCGTGCGGCCGCACCCCTGCCCGACGAGCTGTTCGACGAGCTCGAGATGCTGCTGCCGCCACGGCGGGTCTGGCTGGACGCGCCGTTCGGCTGACCTGCGCCGGTCGACCGCCCCGGCTCAGCCGAGCAGCGCGCGGGTCTCCTCGAGCTCGGCGACGAGCTCGGCAGGCACGCGGTCGCCGAACCTGTCGAACCACTCCTGGGCCAGGTCGCACTCGACGCGCCATGCGTCGGGTTCGACGGCGAACAGCGCGGCGACGTCCTGCGCGGGCAGGTCCAGGCCGGACAGGTCCAGGGACCCCTCGGCCGGCAGCAGCCCCACCGGCGTCTCGACGGCGTCGGCCTCGCCGGCCACGCGCCGCAACGCCCAGTCGATGACGCGGGAGTTCTCGCGGAACCCGGGCCACAGGAATCGCCCGCCCTCGCCCTTGCGGAACCAGTTCACGCAGAACAGCGCGGGGGCGGCGTCGCCGAGCCGCTCCCCGATCCGCAGCCAGTGCGCCCAGTGGTCGGCCATGTGGTAGCCGCAGAACGGCAGCATGGCGAACGGGTCGCGACGCAGCGCACCCACCGTGCCCTCGGCCGCCGCCGTCTGCTCCGACGAGATCGTGGCGCCCATGAACACCCCGTGCGCCCAGGAGCGCGCCTGCGTGACCAGGGGCACGTTCGTGGCGCGTCGGCCGCCGAAGAAGATCGCGTCGACCGGGACGCCGTCGGGGTCCTCCCACGTGTCCGCGATGCTCGGGCACTGGCTCGCGCGGACGGTGAAGCGCGAGTTCGGGTGCGCGGCCGGGCGTCCGCAGCCCGGTGTCCAGTCCTGCCCCGTCCAGTCGACCAGGTGGTCCGGCGGGGTGTCGGTGAGCCCCTCCCACCACACGTCGCCGTCGTCGGTGAGGGCGACGTTGGTGAAGATCGTGTCGTGGGCGACCATCGCGACGGCGGTGGGGTTGGTCGTCTCACCGGTGCCCGGCGCGACGCCGAAGAACCCGGCCTCAGGGTTGATCGCCCGCAGCCGGCGGTCGTCACCCGTGCCGGGCCGCATCCAGGCGATGTCGTCACCGATGGTCTCGGCCGTCCAACCGGGGAGCGTGGGCTGGATCATCGCCAGGTTCGTCTTGCCGCAGGCCGACGGGAACGCCGCGGCGAGGTGGAAGACCCGCCCGGTCGGGGAGGTCAGGCGCAGCAGCAGCATGTGCTCGGCGAGCCAGCCCTCGTCCCGGCCCATGACCGTCGCGATGCGCAGCGCGAAGCACTTCTTGCCGAGCAGGGCGTTGCCGCCGTAGCCCGAGCCGTACGACCAGATCTCGCGGGTCTCCGGGAACTGGACGATGTACTTCGTCTCGTTGCAGGGCCACGTCACGTCGGGCCGGGCCACGCCCGCCGCGTCGACCAGGGGGTATCCGACGCTGTGCACGGCCGGCACGAAGTCGCCGTCGACGCCGAGCTGGTCCAGCACGGCCGTGCCGACCCTGGTCATGATGTGCATGTTCACGACGACGTAGGGCGAGTCGGTCAGCTGCACGCCGTACTGGGCGAGCGGCGACCCGACCGGGCCCATCGAGAACGGGATGACGTACATCGTCCGGCCGCGCATCGCGCCCGCGAAGACTCCGTCGAGCTCCGCACGCATCTCCGCCGGGGCGCGCCAGTTGTTCGTGGGGCCGGCGTCGGCGGCGTCGGCCGAGCAGATGAAGGTGCGGCTCTCGACCCGCGCGACGTCGCTGGGGTCGGACCGCGCGAGGAAGCTGTTCGGCCGCTTGACCGGGTCGAGCCGGATGAACGTGCCCTGCTCGACGAGCAGCTCGCAGAACTCCGCGTACTCCTCCGCCGAGCCGTCGCACCAGACGACGTCGTCCGGCCGCACGAGGTCCGCCACCTCGTCGACCCAGGCGCGCAGCCGCGCGTGGGCGGTCGGCGCCGCCGTGTCGGCGGGGAGGGGTGCGGTCCGGTCCAGCAGGCTCATCTCGGTCCTTCCGATGCGACGGTGCACGGGGTCTCGCTCAGCCTCGTGGGGGCAGACTAGGACGTCCCGCTGCGCGGCGGGCCGCGAACCGGGAACCTTTTTACCGTCTCATGGGACGCGCATCGGCGAAACCCGGCCTCACCGGCACCCGCCATGGGGAACCCCTGGTGAGAGCATGGCACCCGATGACCGCCCCCGACCCCGCCCCCGACCTGTCCGGCCCGTCCGGCGCGACCCTGGTGGCGACGCTGCGCGCCGCAGGCTGCGTGTTCGCCGAGCAGGAGGCGGCGCTGCTCCTCGCCGAGGCCGCCGACGACGACGCCCGGCTCGCGCGGCTCGTCGCCCGCCGGGTCGCCGGCGAACCCCTCGAGCACG
The DNA here is from genome assembly GCA_023460255.1 of Actinomycetes bacterium. Classification (GTDB taxonomy): domain Bacteria; phylum Actinomycetota; class Actinomycetes; order Actinomycetales; family Cellulomonadaceae; genus Actinotalea. The sequence goes on along the minus strand of JAEWQZ010000032.1, from coordinate 180 downwards.
TGCTCGGCTGGGCGGAGCTCGACGGGGTGCGGGTCGCCGTGGCGTCCGGGGTGTACGTGCCACGACGGCGCACGGTCGTCGTCGTCCGGGCCGCCGTGCGCGCGGTCCGCATGGTGCTCGCGCGGCCCGGGGAACGCGCCGGCGCACCGGTCGTCGTCGACCTCTGCTGCGGTGCCGGCG
>JAEWQZ010000031.1 GCA_023460255.1 Actinomycetes bacterium | reverse complement strand
GGGCAGCTCCTCGGGCAGCTCGCCCCCGGCGGCCGGGCTCTCCTCGACCGCCGGGCCGTCGTCGCCGCCCCCGTCGCCCGCGCAGGCGCCGAGGGCGAGCAGCACGCCCGCCGCGAGGAGGATGACGCGCCGCCCCTGAGCCATGACGCCCCCACTGTTTTGCACGGTGATGACCGGACTGGTGGGCCGATCATGCACCACGCCGTCGGCGGCGTCGAGGGGCCCGCCCGCCCGGCCTCAGACCAGGTGGACCACCGCGTAGGTCGTCAGCTCCGGGACCACGGCGCGCCAGGCGTCGCCGACCCGCTCCACGGGCACCCGTCGGTCGGGCGCGTCCGGACGCACGACGGTGGCCGTCGCGAACGGCCCGCCGACCCGGACCGTCACCGGCAGGTCGCGCACCGGCCGGTTCGCGTCGGCCTCGGCGTCGTGGTCGTAGCTGACCAGGTGCACGGCCACGCCGCCCGCCGGAGCCAGCTGGAGGCTCACCGCCGCGCGGTCGCCCAGCGGCACCTCGACGTCGTCGGTGACCAGCCCCGCGACGTCCGCCACCGACGCCGCGAGCACCGTGCCGCTGTGGCCGAGCAGCCGCGCCGCCGCGTCGTCGGGCAGCGCCGTGCCGTAGGCCCCGTGCACGACGACGCGCCCGCCCGCGTCCAGGTACGCCACGAGCTCGGCGTGCTGCGCGGGGCCGACCGCCCAGACGTCCGGCAGGACGACGACGTCGTAGCGCGCCAGCGACGCCGCCGTCACGTCGTTGCCGCGCAGGCCCTCGTCGGGCAGCACCACCACGTCGTAGCACCGCGCCGACCGCGACAGGTGCTCGACGACCGGCCAGTACGACGTCGGCGGCAGGTCCGGCTGCGCGACGGGCGGGTACCACCTGTCGCCCTCGTTGTTCTGGTCGCCGTCGATCCAGTCCCGCATGAGGCTCGCCACCGAGCTCACGACGGCGGTCCGGTGCGGCGACTGCGCGGACAGCAACGGGTCGATGCGCTCGAGGAACTGCCCGGTGGCGGCCGCGAGCGCCTGCGGCACCCAGTAGGCGTCCTGGATCTCGTTGCCGAGCCAGGACCCGTACGGCAGGGCCATCGTGGCGCCCATCGCCGCGGCCTCGAAGATCGTCGTGCGGAACACGTCGTACCCGCGGCCGCGGGCCAGGTCCTCGACGAGGCGCTCCATGATCCCGCCGCCGTACGGGTTCTCCACCGCGATCAGCGGCTTCCCGCGCGCCATCCCGACCCCGTGCCGGAACCACCACGGCTGCATCGCCCGGGTCTCGCGCATCTCGGTGACGAGCACGTCCACGTGGTCCACCACGGCGTCGTACACCGGGGCGAGGTCGAAGAAGTTGCCGGCCACCCGCACGGGGACGCCCTTCGCGGCACCGTACGCACGCGCGTGGTCGGCGATCTCGGCGAACGTGCGCGGGACGGCGCGCTGCAGCGCGCGGCTCCAGTGCTGGTAGAGCGGCAGCGCGCGCGGGTTGGTGCGTGCGGCGAACCCCTGTCCGCGGATCCACGCCGCGTAGTCGAACGTCGCCAGGTCGACGCCGTCGAGCTCGGCCGGGCGCTCGTCGGCCGGGAGCCCGGCCAGGTGCTCGCGCAGCACCGCCATGCAGTCGCGGCAGAAGCACCCGCCGTAGCGCAGCGCCCCGAGCGGGGTCTCGGTCTCGTCCAGCTGGACGCCGCGCGCCCCCGCGTCGATCTGCATCTCGACGACCTTGGCCAGGTACTCCCGCCAGACGGGGTTGTTGCGGTCCCCGTAGAGGCAGTCCTGGTCACGGCCCGGGATCTCGACCCAGTGCGTGTGGTACGGCTCGCCGTCGAGGTCCTTGGCGGCGACCTCGCGCCACAGGTCGGTGACGGGCTCGCCGTCCGACGTCGTCAAGCCGTCGGGGAAGTAGTGCCGGAAGGGCTTCCAGCCGGCCGGGCCGGTGTCGGTCGCGAACTCGTCCAGGCCGACCCGGGCACGCCTCCCGACGCCGCGCAGCTCGGTCTGGGCGAGGACGGCGCCGTCGTCGTCCAGCTCGGCGGGCAGCTCCCACGCCTGCGCCTCGAAGACGATGGCGAACAGGTCGATGCCGCGCTCGCGGGCGTGCGCGATGAACTCCGCCTCCGTGACGTAGCCGTACTGGCGGAACCGCGCCGGCACGGGGCCGTACGCCTCTTCCTCCAGGTAGGGCAGGCTGATCGATCCGCCGCCGAGCCCCGCCCAGACGAGGGTCGTGGCGCGCATGGCGACCAGGTCGTCGAGCATCGCGAGCCGGCGTGGCGGCATCGACGGGTGCTGGCACCACGTGCCGCTGTACCACCCGTCGAAGTAGACGGCACGCTCCATGGCGACCTCCTCGTCGTCCGGCGCGCCGAGGGGGCGGCGGCCGTCGCCCAGCCTAGTGCCGAGCACGAATCGATTCGAGCACGATGGCTCGTGAGGTGGGCGGCCAAGGTCGGCCGACGGGGCGACGACGCGGGTCAGCGGGCGCGACGTCCCCGCACCGCCCGCGCGACCAGCTGCGCGGCGAAGGCCAGCATCAGCGCGGCGAACAGCGCCGTGGCCAGCCGCGGCGGCAGGACCCCGGCGAGCAGCGCTCCCCCGGTCGACGCCGCCGCCGCGGCGAGGCCGACGGCGAGCCCGTCCCGCACCTCGACCAGGCGGTGGCGCACGTTGAACACCGTCCCGGTCAGCGCCGTCGGGACGATGACGAGCAGCGACGTGCCCTTCGCGAGGAGGTCGCTCGCGCCGAACACCGCGACGAGCACCGGCACGATGACGATGCCCCCGCCGATGCCGAACAGTCCGGACAGGACCCCGGTGACCAGGCCGAGAGCCAGCAGACCCGGTGTCGAGGCCCAGGTCAGCTCGAGGCCACCGTCCCGCTGCGGGAGCGTGGTGAACATCTGCACGGCGGCTGCGACGAGCAGCGCGACGAGCAGCCAGCGGAAGAGGTCGATGCGGATCCGCCGCAGGATGCGGGTGCCGAGCATCGAACCGCCCATGGCCGCGACGGCGATCAGGGCCGCGACCAGGACGGCGACGTCCCCGCGGCTCGCGTAGGTGACGACCCCTGCGAGCGAGGCGGGCACGATCGCGGCAAGCGAGGTGGCCGCCGCGCGGCGCTCGTCCAGTCGGGTCAGCAGCAGCAGGAGGGGGACCATGACGATCCCGCCGCCGACGCCGAACATCCCCGAGAGCAACCCACCGCCGAGGCCCACGAGGACGAGACGGCCGAGGCCCGGACGGTCGTCACGGTGGGCGTAGGGGACGTCGGCTCGATCGTCGGTCACGGGCGGCCACTCTACGACCGTGCGGGCCGGCCCGCCCCGGCGCCCTACCCTCTACCCGTGGCCCACCTGCTCGGCGGCGAGTCCCTCCGCCTGGAGTACCCGACGACGCTCGTCCTCGAGTCGGTGACCGTGGGCATCTCCGAGGGCGACCGGATCGGCGTCGTCGGGCGCAACGGGGACGGCAAGTCGACGCTGCTGCGGCTCCTGTCGGGCCGGCTCGAGCCCGACGCCGGCCGGGTCACCGTGCGCGGCGGCGTCCGGATCGGCGTGCTCGACCAGGGCGACGCGCTCGACCCCGACCGCACGGTCGCCGTGACGATCGTCGGGGACCGGCCCGAGCACGAGTGGGCGGGCGACGCCCGGGTGCGCGACGTGCTCGCCGGGCTGGTCTCGGACCTGCCGTGGGACGGCCGGGTCGGGGACCTGTCGGGCGGCGAGCGCCGTCGGGTGGCCCTGGCGGCGCTGCTCGTCGGCGACGACGACGTGCTCTTCCTCGACGAGCCCACCAACCATCTCGACGTGCAGGCGATCACCTGGCTCGCCGGGCACCTGAAGGCCCGCTGGGCGTCCGACGCCGGCGGTCTGCTCGTCGTCACGCACGACAGGTGGTTCCTCGACGAGGTCTGCACCGCGACGTGGGAGGTGCACGACGGCGTCGTCGAGCCCTTCGAGGGCGGGTACGCCGCCTACGTCCTCCAGCGCGTCGAGCGCGACCGGATGGCGGCCGCCACACAGGCCCGCCGGCAGAACCTGCTGCGCAAGGAGCTCGCGTGGCTGCGCCGCGGCGCGCCCGCACGGACGTCCAAGCCGAAGTTCCGCATCGACGCCGCGAACGCCCTCATCGCGGACGTCCCGCCGCTGCGCAACCCCACCGAGCTCGCCCGGCTCGCGACGGCGCGGCTCGGCAAGGACGTCATCGACATCCTCGACGTGTCGGTGGTGTACGGCGGGCCGGGCGCCGAGCCGGTGCTGCGCGACGTGACGTGGCTCGTCGGGCCGGGCGAGCGCACGGGGATCCTCGGGGTCAACGGGGCGGGCAAGTCCACGCTGCTCGGCCTGGTCACGGGCGAGGTGACGCCGACGTCGGGCCGGGTCAAGCGGGGCACGACCGTCAAGGTGGCCGCCCTCTCCCAGGACCTCGCCGAGCTCGCCGACGTCGCGGACGACCGCGTGACCGACGTCGTCGCCCGGTACCGGACCACGTACGCGACAGGGTCGGGCCGCGACGCCCGGGACCTGACGCCCGGGCAGCTGCTCGAGCGGCTCGGCTTCACGAACGCCCAGCTCGCGACGCCCGTGCGCGACCTGTCGGGCGGCCAGCGCCGCCGGCTCCAGCTGCTCCTGACGCTGCTGGACGAGCCGAACGTGCTCGTGCTCGACGAGCCGACGAACGACATGGACACCGACATGCTCGCGGCCATCGAGGACCTGCTCGACACGTGGCCCGGCACCCTCCTCGTCGTCTCGCACGACAGGTACCTGCTCGAGCGGGTCACGGACCGGCAGTACGCCCTCCTGGACGGCCACCTGCGGCACGTGCCCGGCGGCGTCGACGAGTACCTGCGCCTGCTGGCCAAGCGGGGCCCGACGGCCGCGTCCCGTGGGGCGGGCGGCCCGACGGCGGGCGGCCCGGCCC
>JAEWQZ010000030.1 GCA_023460255.1 Actinomycetes bacterium | reverse complement strand
GCCCATCGCGGCCCTGCGGCGCCGTGCCCCAGGGGTTCGGCCGACGAGAGGCCCGCCCGGGCGAGTGCGCGGACGACAGCACGTGAGCTCACCGCCCCAGGCAACCACCGGCGCGCCGGGCCCGGAGGTTGTCCACAGGTGGACCCTGCGGCTCCGTCCGGCGCCTGCCCCGGAGTCAGTCGCGCCCGTCGTCGCCGCCGGAAGCCGCGACCACGGGCGCGCCGGCCGGCTCGTCCTCGGGCACCCGGCGCTGCCACGGCCACCAGACGCGGCGGCCGATGTCGTGCACCAGGCCGGGCACGAGCAGGGTCCGCACCACGAAGGTGTCCACGATCACCCCGAGGGCGACGAGGAACGCGAGCTGGACGAGGAAGAGCAGCGGCAGCACGGCCAGCGCCCCGAAGGTCGCCGCGAGGACGAGGCCCGCGCTCGTGATCACCCCGCCGGTCACCGTCAGCCCACGGCGCACGCCCTCGCGCGTCCCGTGCAGCAGCGACTCCTCGCGGACACGGGTCATGAGGAAGATCGAGTAGTCGATGCCGAGCGCGACGAGGAACACGAACGCGTAGAGCGGCACCGACGCGTCGGCCCCCGGGAAGCCGAAGAGGTGGTTGAACGCCAGGGCACCCAGGCCGATCGTCGCCGCGAAGCTCAGCACGTTGGCCGCGACGATGAGGAGCGGGGCCACCACCGAGCGCAGCAGCAGGATGAGGACGAGGAGGATGACGACCAGGATCGCCGGGACGATGACCCGCAGGTCCCGAGCGTTCGTCTCCTGGGTGTCCAGGCGCTGCGCGGCGGTACCGCCCACGACGGCGTCGTCGGAGATCTCGTGGACGACCGCGCGGACGGCTGCGACGGCGTCGCTCGCCGCCTGCTCCTCCGCGGCTGCCTGCGTCACGGCGTCGATCCGCACGAGGCCGTCCACGACGAGCGGCGGCGCGTCCGACGGAGCCCCGGGCGCACCGGGTGCGCCCGTGAAGACGGTCGCGGACGTCACGCCCGCGACGCCCTCGACGGCGGCCACGGCGTCCTGGGCCGCGTCCTGCGGGACGAAGACCTTGATCGGCTCGACCTGGCCCGCGTCGAAGTGCTCGGCGAGCACCTCGCCGCCGGTCACGGACTCGACCTCGGTGAGGAAGATCTCGCTGTCGCTCGTCCCGCTCGCGTCGAGGGTGGGGACGAAGGCAGCGGCGCCCAGGAGCGCCACGGCGGTGACGGCCCAGACGGCGCGTGGCCGGCGGCCCACCAGCCGGGACACGCGACCCCAGACCCCCGTGCGCTCCTCGAGGTGCGCGAGGGTCTCGTCGGCCGGCAGGCCCCGCTCGTCGACGGGCACGGCGTGCGGCACGCGCGGCCAGAAGATGAAGCGCGCCCGCTTCCCGGCGACGAGCAGCAGCGCCGGCAGGAGGGTCGTCGCGGCCAGCAGTGCGCCCACGATGCCGATGGCGGCCACGGGGCCGAGGCTGGAGTTCGACGACAGGTCGGAGAGCAGGAGCGTGAGCAGGCCGGCGATGACCGTGCCTGCGCTGGCGGCGATCGGCTCGATCGAGGCGCGCAGGGCACGACGCATCGCCGTGAACGGGGACTCGACGCGCCGCAGCTCCTCCTTGTACCGCGCCACGATGAGCAGCGAGTAGTCGGTCGCGGCACCGACCACGAGGATGAAGAGGATGCCCTGGCTCTGGCCGTTGAGGACCAGCACGCCGGCCTTGGCGAGCTGGTAGACGACGAGCGCGGCGCCGGCGAGGCCGAACAGCGAGGTGAACAGGACCGTGAACGGCAGGCTCGGCGAACGGTAGACGAGCACGAGGATGACGAACACGACCGCGAGGGCGACCAGCAGCAGGATGCCGTCGATGCCGCCGAAGGCCTCGACGAGGTCGGCGATGGAGCCGGCGGGTCCCGTCACCCAGGCCGTGAGCCCGGCGTCGGCGAGCTCCGCCTCCGCCGTCCGCAGCTCCTCGACGACGAGGTTGACGACGCGCTCCTCGCCCCGCTGCTCCGACGCGGCGGCGGAGTCGAGCGCGAGGGTGACGAGCATCGCCTCGCCGTCCTCCGCGGGGATGGCGAACACGTCGGCGGTGAGCAGGTCCGCCAGGGGCGCACCGGCGACGTCGAGCTCCGCCAGCCCGGCGGCCCAGCCCTGGACGACGCCGACCTGCCGCTCGGTGAGCGGGCCGCCCTCGGTCGCCTCGACGACCACGAGGGCGGGCAGCACCGAGTCGTCGGTGAAGCCCTGGTCGAGCTCGGCGGCACGCGTCGACTCGGCGCTGCCCGGCAGGAACGACGCGACGTCGTTCTCCTGCACCTCCGACAGCTTGCCGACGGACTGCCCGCCGACCCCGGCCAGCGCGAGCCACACCAGGATGACCCCGATGATGCCCACGCCCCTCAGGACGCCCCGCCCACGCTCACCCACGCGATTCCTCAGCATGCTGAGTATTATTTGCCCTATGGTGGCCGTGCTGTCCAGCCGGACAGGGATCTGGTCGAAGGTTCGGCTGAGGGCGAACGCAGGGAGGTGCGGATGGACGAGTGGCCGACCGGTCGCATGCTCTCCGCGGTCGCCCGCCGGATCGAGCAGGAGTGGAACGCCCACCTCGCCGGCTGGGACCTCAACCACGCCTCCCTCCCGGTCCTGTTCTTCCTGCTCGGGGGTCCGCGCTCGCAGCGCGAGCTGGCGCACGCCTCGGGCGTGACCGAGCAGACGATGAGTCGCGTCGTGGCGCGGCTCGAGCGGTCGGGCTACGTCGAGCGGCACCCTCATCCGGACGACGCCCGCCGCCACCAGGTCGTCGCCACGGAGCGCGGCAAGGCCGTCCTCGCCGCCGCCGGCGACCCCCGGGTCGCCGAGGAGATGAGCGTGCGCGGCCTGACGTCCGAGCAGGTGACCCAGCTCCGCGGGCTCCTCGCCGCGATGCTCGCCGCCCACGGGGACGGACCGCCCGGCACGGTCCCCGTCCCCTACCCCGGCGGCCACGGCCACGGGACCCCGGACCCCGACGCGGGCCGGGCCGCACGCCCGGGTACCAGGTAGCGTCCCCGTCATGGAGCTCGCCCCGCTGGACCTCGGCACCCGGCTCGTGCCGTACGCGGAGGCCTGGGACGCCCAGCGCGCCGTGCACGCGGGTGTGGCTGCCGGCGACCTGCCCGACACGTGCCTGCTCGTCGAGCACGAGGGCGTCTTCACCGCCGGGCGACGCACCGCCGCCACCGACCGCCCGCTCGACGGGGCGCCGGTGGTCGACGTCGACCGCGGCGGGCGGATCACCTGGCACGGGCCCGGCCAGCTCGTGGCGTACCCGATCGTCCGCCTGGCCGAACCCGTCGACGTCGTCGCCTACGTCCGCGCCCTGGAAGAGGCGGTGATCGACGCGTGCGCCCGGCTCGGGCTGACCACCACCCGCAGCGAGGGGCGCTCCGGGGTCTGGCTGCCGAGCCGCGAGGGCGAGCGCCCGCGCAAGCTCGCGGCCATCGGGGTCAGGGTCGCCAAGGGCGTGACGATGCACGGCCTCGCGCTCAACTGCGACTGCGACCTCGACGCGTTCGCGCGCATCGTGCCCTGCGGCCTGCCCGACGCCGACGCGACCTCGCTGTCCGTCGAGCTGGGACGGCGGGTCACTGTGACCGAGGTCGCCCCCCTGCTCGGCGACGGCCTGACCAGGGCCCTGACGCCGCTGTGCACGGCCGCGGCGCCCGCCCGCCGGAGGCCAAACGCCGTCGAGAACACGGTCCCGGCCTGACATAGTCTGTCCGGGTGACGATCGCCCCCGAGGGACGCCGGATGCTCCGGGTCGAGGCCCGCAACGCCGAGACGCCGATCGAGAAGAAGCCGGAGTGGATCCGCACGCGCGCGACCATGGGCCCGCAGTACAGCGAGCTCAAGCAGCTGGTGCACGGCGGCGGCCTGCACACCGTCTGCGAGGAGGCCGGCTGCCCCAACATCTTCGAGTGCTGGGAGGACCGCGAGGCGACGTTCCTCATCGGGGGCGACCAGTGCACCCGGCGGTGCGACTTCTGCCAGATCGACACCGGCAAGCCCGCGGCGTTCGACGCCGACGAGCCGCGCCGGGTCGCCGAGTCCGTGCGCACGATGGGCCTGCGCTACTCCACGGTCACCGGCGTGGCCCGCGACGACCTCCCCGACGGCGGCGCCTGGCTCTACGCCGAGACCGTGCGCCAGATCCACGCGCTCACCCCGGGTACCGGCGTCGAGCTGCTCATCCCCGACTTCAACGCCACACCGGAGCTCCTCGCCGAGGTGTTCTCGTCGCGGCCCGAGGTGCTCGCGCACAACCTGGAGACCGTGCCGAGGATCTTCAAGCAGATCCGGCCCGGCTTCCGGTACGACCGGTCGCTGTCCGTGCTCACCGCCGCGCGGGACGCCGGGCTCGTCACCAAGTCCAACCTCATCCTCGGGATGGGCGAGACCTACGAGGAGACCGTCGAGGCGCTGCGCGCGCTGCGCGAGGCCGGCTGCGACCTCGTGACGATCACCCAGTACCTGCGCCCGTCGGTGCGCCACCACCCCGTGGACAGGTGGGTGCGCCCGGAGGAGTTCGTGGCCCTGTCGGACGAGGCCGAGGCCATGGGCTTCCTCGGCGTGATGTCGGGGCCGCTGGTGCGCTCGTCCTACCGCGCGGGCCGGCTGTGGGCCCAGGCCATGCAGCGCCACGGGCGGATGATCCCCACCGAGCTCGCGCACCTCGCGACGCCGACGCCCGCCCGGCAGGAGGCCGCGAGCCTCCTCGCGCGCGGCTGAGCCGGAGCGTCGTCCGGACGCCGTCGCGCGGCAACTAGACTCCGGGCCATGGCCCGTTCGACGTCCTCCGAGACCCCTGCCAAGCCCAAGAAGCAGCGCTGGTACCGCACCCTGTGGCAGGCGTACCGGATCACCGCCGAGGTCGACCCCTCGATCAACTGGCTGCTCGGCGGCACCCTCGTCGTGGTGCTGGGCACCGCGACCGGTCTGGGGCTGGCGCTGGACCGCCTCTGGTACTTCCTGATCCTGGGCCTGCCGATCGCCCTGGTGATCATGATGTTCATCCTGGCGCGGCGGACGGAGGCGGCCGGCTACAAGCGCATCGCCGGGCAGCCGGGGGCGACGCTGTCGGCGGTCCGGCTGGTCCGGGGCTGGGAGTTCCCCGACGACCCCGTCGACATGAACCCCAAGACCTTCGACCTGGTGTTCCGCGGCTCCGGCCGGGGCGGCGTCGTGCTCGTCAGCGAGGGACCGCCGCACCGCGTCGGCCGGATGCTCGAGGACCAGCGCAAGCGGGTGGCACGGGTCCTGCCGAACGTGCCCGTCACCGTCATCCAGTGCGGCGACGAGGAGGGGCAGGTGCCGCTCGCGCGGCTCGCCAAGCGCATCCGCAAGGTGCGCCCCACCCTCGACCGACGCGCCGCCGACGAGGTGGCCAAGCGCCTGCGGGCCCTTGGCGGCGCCAAGCTACCGGTACCCAAGGGCGTGGACCCCTTCAAGGCACGCCCGGACCGCAAGGGCATGCGCGGGCGCTGACCGATGGCCGCCGGACCGGGCGCCCTCGACGCCGCGGCAGTCCGCCGGGCCCTGCGCACGTCGGACTGCTGGAACCACAACACGCACTACCACCGGCACCTGCCACGCTGGGCCCCGCCACCGTGGGGGCGGGTGATCGACGTCGGGTGCGGCGAGGGGCTGCTGACGCGGCGGATCGCACCCTTCGCCCGTGAGGTCGTCGGCATCGACGCGGACGCCGACGGCATCGCGCGTGCGCGCGACCTGGCCCCCCACGTCACGTACATCCACGGGGACGCCCTGGCGGCCGACGTCGGCGGCCCGTTCGACCTGGTGACGTGCTTCATGGTGCTGCACCACCTGGACCTGGAAGCCGGGCTGCGCCGGCTGCGCGACCTCGTCGCGCCAGGCGGGACGCTCGTCGTCGTCGGGGGCGCACAGCCGTCCGGTCCGCTCGACTTCTGGTGGATACTCCTCGGGACGATCGCGAACCGGCCCGCCCGGCTCGTCCGCGGCCACTGGGACCCCGGCGTTCCGCTCAGGGAGTCCCACGAGACCTACGGGCGCGTGTGGCGGGAGTCGGCACGCATCCTGCCGGGGGTCCGGTTCCGCCACCACCTGTACTGGCGCTACTCGCTCGTCTGGCGGGCGCCGGCCGGCGCACCCGGACGGCCCTAACGCCTGACGATGACGGTCCCCGCGGCGACGTCGTGGAGCCCGCGGCCGTCGGCGTCCCACACCACCGCGGGGATGGCCAGGCAGAGCAGGACGCTGCGCACGAAGCCGGCGAGGAGCCCCGGGGCGGGTGCCGTGGCCACGCGCGCGGCGGCTGCGGCGTCGTCGGCAGCCTCCGTGCCGGGCCGTGCCACGTCGCGCACCCGTACGACGCGCAGCCCGGCGAGGCGGTGCCCCACCGTGTGCCCGAGCAGGCCGACGAGGACCGCGCTCGACACGCCGAACACCGCCACCGTCGTCAGCGGGGCGGCCGCGAAGAGACCCCGCTCGGCCCCCGCGGCGGGGAAGAGCAGGCCGCCGACGGCGAGACTGAGCAGCCAGTCCACGACGAGGCCGACGAGCCGGCGGCCGGGCCGTGCCGGCGAGCCCGGCCCGGCGGCTGCGAGGCCGAGGCCGGCCCGGGCCGCCGGGTCCCCGGGCGTACCCTCGAGCCACGAGCCCAGGTCCTCCCGTCGCGGCGCCACGCCGTCAGGCTACCGGCCCGGCGGCACGAGGTAACGCGGCGGAAACACGAGGTACACGGTCGGGAAACCGCGCCGCCCTACGGTCGGTCCCGGCACCGCGGCCGGGGACGTCCTGGCCCCGGGCGGTCCTGACGGCCGGCAGGCCCGGTCGTCGACCACGAGGAGCGAGGAGAGCCCCGGATGTTCAGTTCCGCCGATGAGGTCATCGCCTTCATCAAGAAGGAGGACGTCAAGTTCGTCGACGTCCGGTTCTGCGACCTGCCGGGTGTGATGCAGCACTTCAACGTGCCGGCACAGTCAGTGGACGCGGCGTTCTTCAACGAGGGCCAGATGTTCGACGGATCGTCGATCCGCGGCTTCCAGGCGATCCACGAGTCCGACATGAAGCTGCTGCCCGACATCTCGACCGCCTACCTCGACCCGTTCCGCGCGGAGAAGACGCTGGCGATCAACATGTCGATCGTCGACCCCTACACGGACGAGCCCTACAGCCGTGACCCGCGTCAGATCGCGGCCAAGGCCGAGGCGTACCTGCGGTCCACGGGCATCGCGGACACGGCGTTCTTCGCCCCCGAGGCCGAGTTCTACATCTTCGACGACATCCGGTTCTTCACGAGCCAGTCGCAGAGCTTCTACTACATCGACTCCGTCGAGGCGGCCTGGAACACCGGCCGCAAGGAGGACGGCGGGAACCTCGGCCACAAGACGCCGTACAAGGGCGGGTACTTCCCCGTGCCGCCGGTCGACCACTTCGCCGACCTGCGCGACGAGATGACGCTCGAGCTGGACCGGGCGGGCCTGCAGGTCGAGCGCGCACACCACGAGGTGGGCACCGCCGGCCAGGCCGAGATCAACTACCGGTTCGACACCCTCGCGCGGTCGGCGGACAAGGTGATGCTCTTCAAGTACATCATCAAGAACGTCGCGCACCGCAACGGCCGGACGGTGACCTTCATGCCGAAGCCCCTCTTCGGCGACAACGGCTCGGGCATGCACTGCCACCAGTCGCTGTGGAAGGACGGCGAGCCGCTGTTCTACGACGAGAAGGGCTACGGCGGGCTCTCGGACGTCGCCCGCTGGTACATCGGCGGCCTCCTGCACCACGCACCGTCGCTGCTCGCGTTCACGAACCCGACGATGAACAGCTACCACCGCCTCGTCCCCGGGTTCGAGGCGCCCGTCAACCTCGTCTACTCGGCCCGCAACCGCTCCGCCTGCGTGCGCATCCCGGTGACCGGCGCCAACCCGAAGGCGAAGCGGGTCGAGTTCCGGGTGCCGGACCCGTCGTCGAACCCGTACCTCGCCTTCTCGGCGATGCTCATGGCCGGCCTCGACGGCATCCGCAACAAGATCGAGCCGGCGGAGCCGATCGACAAGGACCTCTACGAGCTCCCGCCGGAGGAGCACGCCACGATCCGCCAGGTCCCGTCGTCGCTGCCCGAGGTCCTCGAGGCCCTCGAGGCCGATCACGACTACCTCACGGAGGGCAACGTCTTCACGCCCGACCTGATCGAGACGTGGGTGGACTACAAGCGCACGCACGAGATCGACCCGCTCCGGCTGCGCCCGCACCCGCACGAGTTCGAGCTGTACTACGACGTCTGACCTGCAGGTCACGTCAGGGCGGGACCTGCCGCGCGCAGCCCGCTGACCTGCACCCATGGCACCCCGGTCACCCCCTCGCGGTGGCCGGGGTGCCACATGTCTGCCACAAGGTTGATGTGCCGACTGCCCGCCCACTGCTGGTCCGGACGGTCCGCGCAGTCGACGTGGCGAGGCGTTGCTCGGGATCACACGTTGCGCCGAGCGTGGAGGTCGGCTCCTTCGGGCGACTGACCGGTGAGTTCTGTCGATCAGCTCGTGACGAGTGTCTGTACCTCGAAGACGGGGAGCTCGGTGACGGTGGTGAGGTCTTGGTCGGGCAGGGGTGCGCGTCCGGTGGTGAGAGAGGAGGTCCAGGTCGCGGTCCAGGTCGCGGTGGCGGTCAGGGTCGCGGTGGGCAGCTCCTGGCCCGCCTTGACGGGCTGGTTCGCGGTGGACCTGTGGAAGGTGAGCAAGCACGCGTACGACGGGTCCGCGCCGGGCTCCCAGGCCACGCCCGAGCCGGCACACCGGGCCGGGGTGGCGCCCGGTGCGGTGACCTCGAGATGGTCCAGCGTGGCGTCCACGGTCGCGGACACCCCGGGGACAGAGGCGGTGATGGCGACGGTGGTCGGGCCGTCCTCGACCCAGACCCAGGTGGCGAGGTTGATCACGGTGGCGCCGGACCCGGCCAGCGCGGGGTTCCACCGGATCGCGCCGGTCGGCAGGTCCATCGCCTCGTAGGCGACCTGGGCGAGGACCTCGGGTGAGACAGCTGCCTGCCCGACCGGCACGGGCTGGTCGGGGTTGAGGTAGACGGCGTCGTTGCCGGCGTTGTACGCACTGAAGCGGGTCGGGTCGTCGCAGACGGGGATCCACCAGGCTCCGGCGTCGTCCTCCTGGTGCTGCTCCCACCCGGGCAGCGGGGTGCTGCGCTCCTCGACCGGCAGCCGGCGCAGGACCGAGTCCTCCAGGGCGTGGTGGAACGCGACCGCGTACTCCCGCCCGGTGCCCAGGCGCGAGTAGTAGCACACCGGCGGGACCCACACCCCCCGAACCGGCAGCGTGAACGACGACCCGCCCGACGTCTGACCAGCCCCCGTCACCGTCACCTCCACCGACCCCGCACGCGCGACGGGAGTGACTGCGGGAGGCGGTGGGCAGTTGAACCGGCAGGCCGCGCCCTCAGCGTCCCGCGCCGCGGAGGGGCCGGCGACGAGGGCCGCGACCGTCGCGAGCACACCGATGGTGAGGCTCAGCATGGCCCGGTGATCTCGTAGGTGTTGACCTTCCAGCTGCTTCCGGCGCTGGGTGTGAGGAACAGGCGCGCGCCCGACGTCGAGTCCTCACCTGGCGCCAGCCCGCGGTCAACGGTGCCGTCGTCGTGGACGACTGTCGTCTCGGTCACGTCTCGGCACACGTCCAGAACGACACTGCCCGCGTCGGTGGAGACTAGCGTGCTGGTCGTCTCGAGCCTGCCACCGAGCCGAAGACCGTTGGCGCTGTTGGGGCCCACCTGGGCCTGGATCCAGGCGATGGCCTCATCGGAGGCGCCCACCCAGGGCCCGGGCGGGACGACGTTGGTGGTCAGTGCCCGCCAGAACTCCTTCTCGAACAGCATGTACGCCTCGACGGCGGCGACGACGTGCTCGTCGGGGTCGTGGGGGTAGTCGGCGAACACGACGCCGAGCTCGGGGTCGGACAGGTCCCGGGCGCCGGCGGGGGTCGGCGTCGGGGTCAGGTCCGGTGCTGCCGTCGTGGCAGACGGCGTGGCGG
>JAEWQZ010000029.1 GCA_023460255.1 Actinomycetes bacterium | reverse complement strand
GGGCGCTCCGCGGCGACCCTGACCGTCGGCGCCGGTGCGGTCCTGCTCGCGGCGGCTGCCGGCGCGCTCGGTCTCGCCCGGCCCGCCAGCCGCGCTCCGTTCGGCTTGAGCATGGGCGTCGCCGCCGTCTGCGTCGGGCTGCTCGTCACGGCCGGTGCCCGTCTCGCGTGAGCGGCGGCGTGTCGGTGGCCGGAGGGACGATGGCGGCATGCCGCTCTCGTCGCACGTCGGGCCGCGCCGCTCCCGGGCGTTCGTGCGGTCCCTGCCGCTGCCCGGGTGGGCGGCGTCCACGTGGGGCTACGACGCCGGGCTGGAGAGCTTCTGGGCCGAGCTGCGGCCGGCGGGTGTGCCGGGTGGCAGGGGCGTGCCGGTGCCACCCGCGCCGGTCCGGATCGGCCCGGATCACCTCATCGCCACCGTCCCTGCCCTGGCGTGGGCCGTCGCCCGAACGGCACGCGTCCCACAGCCCGCGGCGTACGCGGCGCTCACGGCCTGAGAGCGACGACGGGCTCGCGTCGCTGCGCTCGCCCGACCCGGTGGTCCTCCCGCTCAGTGCAGCGTCGCGTCGGCGGGGCCCGTGCGCCAGGAGTGGAAGCGCACGGCGAGACCCGCCCGGGTCGGGGCGCAGCAGTACGGGCCGGCGGCCACCTCGGCATCCGCGGGGAACGGTGCGACCCGGAGGAGCTCGAAGGGGGAGTCGTCGACGCGGGTCCTCAGGGTCACCGCGTCGCCGGTCCTGCTGGCGCGCACGGTGACGCGCCGCCCGGCCCACCCGGGCACGGGCCGTACCGACCAGTCCGAGCGGCCGAGCGTCACCACGGCGCCCACCTGCGGTACGCCGTCGGCGAGCTCGACGCCGGCCTTGAGCCACGTGCTCTCGTCGACACGCAGCATCACGCCCGCCTGGTCGAACTGCTCGGCGAAGTCGACGGTGAACGTGACCTCGACGGCGCCCGGCGTCGGCAGCGGCGCGAGGAGGGCGGGGGCGTCGTCGTGCGTGAAGCCGTAGGCCGTCACGCGCCAGGCGTCGCTGCCGCCCTCGGGTGCGACCACGAGGTCCGCGCCGTCGGTCCCGTCGACCCGGGCCGGTGGCGATGTCCAGCGTCCGGCGGACCAGGGGACGGGCATGGAGGGGTCGACGGCTGTCATGCCGTCACCCTAGGGCCGGCGTCGGCACCACGATCGGCTCGGGACCAAAGGCCTAGCCAGGTGTCGGCATCTTTTCTACCGTTACGGGAGTGGAAAAGGTTCTGCGGGCCGTCGTGCTCGGGCTCGGCGGCCTCGGGCTCCTCGCCGGCCTGAACGGCGCGCTCATGCTCCTCGGGCTGTCCGCGCCCATCGAGGGCGGCCAGCTCCCAGCCGCCCACGGGCCGGTCCTCGTGCTCGGCTTCGTGGGAACTGTCGTCGCCCTCGAGCGCGCCGTCGCGCTCCGACGACGCTGGGCGATGGTCGCGCCGGCGCTCCTCGGCGCAGGCGGCATCGCGGCAGTCGTGCCCGCCGGTGGGCGACTGGGGCCGACGCTCGCGCTGGTGGGCTGCGTGGCCCTCGTGGCGGTCTACGCCGCCCTGTGGCGCCGGCAGGAGTCCGACGCGCTCGCCGTGCAGGTCCTCGGGGCGGTGGCTGCTGTCGGTGCGGCCCTGCTCTGGCGTGCCGGCGCGCCGATGCCGGCGGTCGTCCCGTGGTTCGCCGCGTTCGTGGTCCTGACGATCGCCGGCGAGCGGGTCGAGCTCGCCCGTCTCGCGATCTCCCCGACGCAGGCCCGGGTGGCCTCCGCCTGGTCCGTCGTCCTCCTGGCCGGCGTCGCCGGAGCGACGATGTGGCCCGGCCCGGGCCACGTCGCGCTCGGTGCCGGAGTGCTCGCCCTCGTCGCGTGGCTGCTCCGGCACGACGTCGCGCGCCGTACCGCCTCGGCCGTGGGACTGCCCCGGTACGTGGCGTGGTCGCTGCTGGCGGGGTACGGCTGGCTCGCCGTCGCGGGTGCGATCTGGCTCCTGGGTGGCGCTTCGACCGACGGGCCGGCGTACGACGCGGTGGTGCACGCGGTGTTCCTCGGCTTCACGCTCGCGATGATCATGGCCCACGCGCCGGTCATCCTGCCCGCCGTGCTCCGCACCCGGCTGCCGTACCACCGGGCGTTCTGGGCCCCCGTGCTCCTGCTGCACGCCTCCCTCGTGCTGCGGCTCCTGGTCGGGGACGGCCACGGCCTCGCCTGGGCCCGCACGGCAGGCGGCGTGGCGAACGTGGCGGCCGTCCTGGTCTTCGTCGCGATCGCCGGATGGTCAGGGGTGCGGGCGCACCGGGCGGGCCGCGACGAGGGCACCGGCCGGCGCGGGGACCCGGGCCGTGCCGGGCGCGTCGCGGCCGAGGCGGAGCTGCCGGCATGAGGGCGCGCTGGCTGGTCCGGACGAACGCACTGGTCCTGGCCTGGGCCCTCGCGGGCGCCGTCGTGGCGGTGGGGCACCGGTGGATCCCCGCGGCGCCCTGGCTGATGACCCACCTGCTGCTCCTCGGTGCGGCGAGCACCGCGGTCCTCGTCTGGTCGGCGCACTTCGCACAGGCGCTCGGCCAGCGACCGCTGCGCGGCGGGACGCGGCTCCAGGCCGTGCGCCTGGCCGCGCACACCGTCGGTGCCCTGACCGTGGTCACGGGGCTGTCCTCCGGGCGGGCGGTCGTCGTCGGTGCAGGCTCCGCCCTGGTCGGGCTGAACGCGCTCTGGCATGCCGCCACGCTCGCACCGGCGGCGCGTGCGCGGCTCGGGTCCCGGCTCGGCTGGACCACGCGATACCTCGTCGGGTCCGCGCTCGCGCTCCCCGTCGGTGCGGCACTGGGGTGGCTCATGGTCGACGCCGCCGGTCCCGCCGCCGGGCGGGCCTACCTCGGGCACGTGGCGGTGATGCTGCTGGGCTGGATCGGGCTCGCCGTGGTGGGAACCCTGGTCACGCTGTGGCCGACGATGCTCCGCGTCCAGATCGACGCTGCGGCCGAGCGCGCGGGACGGCTCGGTCTTCCTGTGCTGCTCGCGGCGCTCGGGCTCGTCCTCGCCGGTGCGGCGGTCGGGGCCCGGTCGGTGTCGGCGATCGGCCTCGTCGGGTACCTCGCGGGCCTGGCCGTGACCTGGCGTCCCGTCGTCGCGCAGGCCCGCAGGCGCCCACCGGACTCGTTCGCCGCATGGTCGGTCGCGGCGTCGCTCGGGTGGCTCGGGGGCGTGGTCGCCGTCTGGGCGGGTCTGGTGGCGACGGCGCCGTCCTGGGCCGGCGTGCAGGCCGGGACGGGTGGGCTGGTGGCGCCGCTCGCCGTGGGCTTCACCGCTCAGGTGCTGGTGGGGGCCCTGGCACACCTCGGCCCGATGGCGTTCGGGGGTGGCCCCGCCGCCGTCCGGGCGGCCCGGGACGTCGTCGAGCGCGGTGCTGGCGCTCGCCTCGTGCTCGGCAACGGCGGCCTGCTGCTCTTCGTGCTGCCCGCCCCGAGCCTCGTCCGGGTCGCCGCGTCGATGCTCGCCCTCGGCGCCTTCGTGGCGACGCCGTTGCTCCTCGTGCGTGCCTTCGTCGTCGCTCGACGAGAGCGCGCCGACGGCGGGCCGCCCGCGAACGCCTCGATCGCCGCCGGGCCGACCAGAGCGGTGCCGGCCGGAGCCGTCCCGGCGGGCCCGCTCCTGGCCCGGCCAGCCG
>JAEWQZ010000028.1 GCA_023460255.1 Actinomycetes bacterium | reverse complement strand
GGCCGACGCCGGGCCGGCGTTCCGTGCCGCCTTCGCCGAGGCGGCCCCCGGCCGACCCGTGCCCGAGCTGCTCCTGGGCCCGGATGCCGCGAGCACGCTGGCCGGGTCGGGGGCGGACGTGGTGCTCAACGGGATCACCGGCGCGGTGGGTCTGGGGCCGACCCTCGCAGCGCTCGGCGCGGGCAGCACGCTGGCCCTGGCGAACAAGGAGTCGCTGGTGGTCGGCGGCGCCCTCGTCACCGGTGCGCGCAGGCACGCCGACCAGGTCGTCCCCGTGGACTCCGAGCACTCGGCGATCTGGCAGTGCCTGCGCGCCGGGCGCCGCGCCGACGTCCGGCGGCTCGTGCTCACGGCCTCGGGCGGACCGTTCCGCGGGCGCACCGCGGACGAGGTGAAGCGCGCGACGCCCGCCGAGGCGCTCGCGCACCCCACGTGGTCCATGGGCCCCGTGGTCACCGTCAACTCGGCCTCGCTCGTCAACAAGGGCCTGGAGCTCATCGAGGCGCACCTGCTCTTCGACGTACCGGTGGCAGACATCACCGTCGTCGTGCACCCGCAGTCGGTGGTGCACTCGATGGTCGAGTTCGTCGACGGCTCGACGATCGCGCAGGCCTCGCCCCCCGACATGCGTCTGCCGATCGCGCTGGGCCTGTCCTGGCCTGACCGATTGGACGCGGTCGCCCCTGCCTGCGACTGGTCGGCCGCCGCCACCTGGACCTTCGAGCCGCTCGACGAGGAGACGTTCCCCGCCGTCCGGCTGGCGCGCGAGGCGGTCGCGGCGTCGGGCACGCACCCGGCCGTGTACAACGCCGCGAACGAGGAGTGCGTCGCGGCGTTCCTGGCCGGCCGCGTCGCGTTCGGCGACGTGGTCGGCACCGTCGGACGGGTCCTGGACCGGCACGAGGGCGTCGGCGCGGACGCACTGAGCCTCGAGGCCGTCCTGGCCGCCGACGCGTGGGCGCGCCGGGCCGCCCGCGAGGTCCTCGACCGGCGCTGAGCGTCCGGGGGCCCCGTCAGGGCCGTCGGTACGTGGAGAGCTGCTTGCGCACCTTGAGGTAGACGAACGTCTCGGTGCCGACGACGCCGGGCAGGGTCCGGATCCTGTCGTTGAGGATGCCGAGGAGCTGCTCGTCGTCGGCGCAGAGCACCTCGGTGAGGATGTCGAACGCACCGGCCGTGATGACGACGTAGACCACCTCGTCCATCGCGGCCAGCGCGTCGGCGACGCGCTGGAGGTCCCCCTCGGCGCGGATCCCGATCATCGCGTGGCGGATGAGGCCGATGCGGTGCGGGTCCGTCACGGCGACGATCTGCACCACGCCGGCCTCGACGAGGCGCTGGACCCGCTGGCGGACGGCCGTCTCGGACAGCCCGACGGCCTTCCCGATGGTCGCGTACGGGCGCCGGCCGTCCTCCTGGAGCTCGGCGATGATCGCGAGGGAGATCTCGTCCAGGGGCGGGTTCATGCGCTGATCCTCGCCGCCCACCGGCTCCGCGTGCAATCGCCCGCCCGGTGGGCACGAGCATCCCGCCCGACGGGGGATGATGGGGGCTGCGTGGAGGGCGGCCGACGCCGTCCCGGACCTCGGAGGGCTCATGGCGTCGTACGTCGTCGGGATCGCGGTGCTCGTGGTCGGCCTGCTCGTCTCGATCGGCCTGCACGAGCTGGGGCACATGATCCCGGCCAAGCGGTTCGGCGTCCGGGTGCCGCGCTACATGATCGGGTTCGGGCCCACGCTCTTCTCCTTCCGTCGGGGGGAGACCGAGTACGGCCTGAAGGCCATCCCGCTCGGCGGGTACGTGCGGCTCGTCGGGATGCTGCCGCCGGCCCACGCCGTCGGGGCGGAGGGCGCGGAGCCGAGGAGCGCCGTCGGCAGGCTCGTCGCCGAGGCCCGCGACGCCAGCGCCGAGGAGATCCCGCCGGGGGAGGACCACCGGGCGTTCTACCACCTGAGCACGCCGAAGAAGCTCGTCGTCATGGCCGGTGGCACGCTGGCCAACCTCGTCGTCGGCGCCCTGCTCATCGGGGGGTTGTTCGTGTTCTACGGGCCGCTGGAGCCCAGCACGACGGTGGGCGTGGTCGGGCGGTGCGTCCTGCCCGCCGACGCCGAGGGCGAGCGGGAGTGCACCGACGAGGACCCGGCGACGCCCGCGCGGGCGGCGGGTGTGGAGGCCGGTGACGTCCTCGTCGCGTTCGACGGCCGGCCCGTCGCCGAGTGGGAGGACTTCACGGCGGCGGTGCGCGCGAGCGAGGGCTCCGACGTGCCGCTGGTCGTCGAGCGCGACGGCGAGCAGCTGACGCTCACCGTCGACCCGCTGGAGGTCGAGCGGCCGGTCTGGAACGACGACGACACGCCCAAGGAGGTCGACGGCCGCCTCGTCACCGAGGTGATCAGGTTCGTCGGCATCAGCCCGACGCGCGAGCCGGCACCCGTGTCCGTCGTCGAGGCCGCGCCGCTCGTCACCGACACCGTGTGGCAGACGGTGAAGACCATCGCGACGTTGCCCGTGCAGGTGGTGGACATCGCCCGCGCGGTGCTGGGCGACGGCGAGCGTGACCCCAGGGGCGTCGTCGGCCTCGTCGGTGTCGCCCAGGTGGCCGGCGACGCGGCGAGCGTGCAGGACCCCCGGATCACCGTGGCGGACCGCGCGGCCACGATGGTCGGGCTCGTGGGTTCGCTGAACATCGCCCTCTTCGTCTTCAACCTGGTCCCGCTGCTGCCGCTGGACGGTGGTCACGTGGCCGGCGCCCTGTGGGAGGGCGCGAAGCGGCAGTGGGCACGGCTGCGCGGGCTCCCGCGGCCCCGCCCGGCCGACATGGCGCGGATGATGCCCGTCGCCTACGGGGTGTTCGTGGTGCTGGTCGCGCTGGGTCTGTTCCTCGTCGTCGCCGACGTCGTCGCGCCGATCACCGGCTGACCGGTCCGGGACGCCGCCCGTGCGGACCCGCGGGTGTCGGGTTCGGTGAAGGCTTGGTGCGGCACCCCGTCCGTGGCGGGCCGCCCGCGCCCGCCGGGGGATACTGGGGGCGTGAGCATCCCCATCAACCTCGGCATGCCCGCTGCGCCCCCGCCGGTGCTGGCCCCGCGGCGGCCCACGCGGCAGATCACGGTCGGCAAGGTCCTCGTCGGCGGCGGGGCCCCCGTCAGCGTCCAGT
>JAEWQZ010000027.1 GCA_023460255.1 Actinomycetes bacterium | reverse complement strand
CCGCCGACAAGGCCGCGGCGGGGCGCCTCGTCGGGCCGGCCCGCGGCCAGGTGAACGCCGCCCTCGCCGCGCGGCAGGCGGAGCTCGAGGCGGAGCGGGACGCCCGCGTCCTCGTCGAGGAGGCCGTGGACGTCACGCTGCCGGTCCAGCGCGGCACGACCGGCGCGCGCCACCCGCTGGAGACCCTCGCCGAGCGCATGTGTGACGTCTTCGTGGGCATGGGCTGGGAGGTCGCCGAGGGGCCCGAGGTCGAGACCGAGTGGCACAACTTCGACGCCCTCAACTTCGACCCGGACCACCCTGCGCGCCAGATGCAGGACACCTTCTTCGTGGCACCCGAGGACTCCGCCCTCGTGCTGCGCACGCACACCTCCCCGGTGCAGGCGCGCGCGATGCTCGAACGGTCGGCCGGGCTGCTCGCCGAGGGCCGCGGCATCTACGTCGTCTGCCCGGGCAAGACGTTCCGCACCGACGAGCTCGACGCCACGCACACGCCCGTCTTCCACCAGCTCGAGGGCCTCGCCGTCGACAAGGGCCTGACGATGGCGCACCTCAAGGGGACGCTGGACCACTTCGCCCGGGCCATGTTCGGCCCCGACGCGGTGACGCGCCTGCGCCCGTCGTACTTCCCCTTCACGGAGCCGAGTGCGGAGATGGACCTGCGCTGCTTCGTCTGTGCGGGCGCCGACACGACGTGCCGGACCTGCTCGGGGACGGGCTGGATCGAGTGGGGTGGGTGCGGCATGACGCACCCGAACGTGATCCGTGCGGCCGGCATCGACCCCGACGTCTACACCGGGTTCGCCTTCGGCATGGGCGTGGAGCGGACGCTGATGTTCCGCCACGGGGTGCGGGACATGCGGGACATGGTCGAGGGGGACGTGCGGTTCAGCCGCCAGTTCGGGATGGAGCTGTAATGGTCCGCGTACCGCTCACCTGGCTCGCCGAGTCGGTGGACCTCGTCCCCGGCTCCTCGGCGGAGGATGTCGCCGCCGCGCTCGTGCGCGTCGGGCTCGAGGAGGAGGGCATCCACGGGGCCCAGGTGACGGGGCCCCTCGTCGTCGGTCGTGTGCTCACCCTGGCCAAGGAGGAGCACAAGAACGGCAAGACCATCAGCTGGTGCCGCGTCGACGTGGGCGAGCACAACGAGCCCGCCGACGGCGACGTGCCCGCCGGTCGCGGGATCGTCTGCGGCGCGCACAACTTCGAGGTCGGCGACTGGGTGGTCGTCGCGCTGCCGGGCGCCGTCCTGCCCGGGCCGTTCCCGATCACGGCCCGCAAGACGTACGGGCACGTCTCGGACGGGATGATCTGCTCCGCGCGCGAGCTGGACCTCGGCGAGGACCACACGGGCATCATCGTCCTGACGCGCTACGAGCTCTCCGCGGACGAGCTCACGCCCGGTCAGGACGCCATCGAGCTGCTCGGTCTGGGTGAGCGGACCCTCGAGGTCAACGTCACGCCCGACCGGGGGTACTGCTTCTCGGTGCGCGGCGTCGCCCGCGAGTACGCGCACGCGACGGGACAGGCGTTCCGCGACCCGGCGCTGGCGGTCTCGCCGCCCGCGGCCACGAGCGGCGGCTTCGGCGTCGAGGTCGCCGACGACGCGCCGATCCGCGGCGCCGTGGGCTGCGACAGGTTCGTGGCGCGCGTCGTGCGCGGGGTGGACGCGACGGCCGAGAGCCCGGCGTGGCTCAAGCGGCGGCTCACGCAGGCGGGCATGCGGCCCATCTCGCTGGCCGTCGACGTCACGAACTACGTCATGCTCGAGCTGGGTCAGCCGCTGCACGCGTACGACCTCGGCACGCTCGCCGAGCCGATCGTCGTCCGGCGGGCGCGGCCCGGCGAGCGGCTCGTCACCCTCGACGAGGCCGACCGCGAGCTCGACCCCGAGGACCTGCTCATCACCGACTCGCCCGACGGGGCGCGGGGCGCCCGCGTCATCGGCCTCGCCGGGGTCATGGGCGGCGCGAGCACGGAGGTGTCGGCGGCGACGGTGGACGTGCTGCTCGAGGGGGCGCACTTCGACCCCGTCTCGATCGCACGCACCGCGCGCAGGCACCGGTTGGGCTCGGAGGCGTCCCGGCGCTTCGAGCGGGGCGTGGACCCGCAGCTCCCGCCGCGCGCCGTGCAGCGGGCGATCGACCTGCTCGTCGCGCACGGCGGTGGCGTGGTCGACACGCAGGTCACCGACCTCGTCGCGCTGCCGCGTACGCCGGTGATCGCGATGCCGGCGGACTTCCCGTCGCGGATCGTCGGCATGGGCTACGGGGCGCAGGAGGTCCGCGCGGTGCTGACGGCGATCGGCTGCGAGGTGGCCGGGCCGGACGCGGAGCTGTCGGTGACCCCGCCGTCGTGGCGGCCCGATCTGCGCGGGCCGATCGACCTCGTCGAGGAGGTCGCACGCCTGCACGGGTACGAGCAGATGCCGTCGGTGCTGCCGACGGCGGGCTCGGGCCGCGGTCTGACGCACGGGCAGCGCGTGCGCCGGTCCGTCGCGCGCGCGCTGGCCGAGCACGGGTTCACCGAGGTGCTCACCTACCCGTTCGTGGGGGCCGAGCGGCTGTCCGCGCTCGGGGCAGGGGCCGCGGACCCGAGGGGTGCGGTCGAGGCCGTGCGGCTGGCCAACCCGTTGAGCGACGCCCAGCCCCTGCTGCGCACGTCGGTCCTCGCGACCCTGGTGGACGCCGTGCGCACCAACGTCGGGCGCGGGGCAGGAGACCTCGCGGTCTTCGAGATCGGGCGTGCGTACCGCGCGGACGGCACCGGGACCGCGCCGCGGCCCGGCGTGACGGCGCGCCCGTCCGACGTGGAGCTCAAGGAGCTGGACGCGGCGCTGCCGAGCCAGCCCCGCCACGTCGCCGGCGTCTGCACGGGCGCCCGCGTGCCCGCGGGCTGGCAGGGTCCCGCCCAGGCATTCGAGTGGTCCGACGCGCTGGGGGCGGCCTTGCTCGTCGCCCGCACCGCCGGTGCCGACGTGCACGTC